>NZ_KV799955.1:0-307 GCF_001810105.1 Neisseria sp. HMSC068C04 | reverse complement strand
AGCTCGCTATACTTCACAACAAATTCTGTATCTGAAACCAATCCTTTGCCTGTTACTTTCGGTAAACTGTCTTCGTGAATCGTGAAAGTGATTTGGTCAATAAATGCGCCGTCATCCCTTCCACGTCTTAACGGTATTTCGATGAATTTGCCTTTTCCATCCGATACGAAATGGCTGAAATATTCAAACTCAAAGTCTTGGTTCTCCGATTTTTCCGCACCCTTCGGATTAGGGGTTTTATTTTGCTCCCCCCCTATTAGCCTAGGGGGGCAGCCTTCGGCGGTTGTCGCAGCCTTGCCGTCCGCTG
>NZ_KV799954.1:827-14579 GCF_001810105.1 Neisseria sp. HMSC068C04 | reverse complement strand
GCTGTCGGGGGAAAAGGAATTTTGCAAAGGTCTCTGGCTTTTATTTGCTGTTTTTTTCCAACAATTTGGCCACAACGCCTTCAGCCTGTTTCACCAAATCAGGGTTGGTTCGGAAGTGGTTCTCATCATTTAAAGAGTAGCTGACAGTTGAAACCGCATACTTGGTGCTTCTCAACACAAATACGCCTTTACGCAAGATTTCGTTATTGCCTTTGGTTTTGTAACGCAGGTTATATGGGCAAGAAGAATCATACAGTTTGCCACGGTTATCCGCTGTCACAATAGTGCTGCCAATGCCGCGTTTTGCCAAAGCCTTAGACAAAGCACGATCCAAATCATGCGGTCTTACTTTTGCATTTTGAATGATGCAGACATGTTTGATGCTGGTCAGCTCTTCAGGTTTCAATACTCTTTGTTCCGTAGTGGAACACGCGCCCAGCAACAATACAGCTGAAGCCGCCGCTAAAATCATGGTTTTCATCTGTTTTCCTTTTTAAAATTTTCAAACAATAAATATTCAGATGGCCTTTATGCAAAGGCCGTCTGAAAAAATCAACGTACGTTTTTCATCAAACGCTGTTTCTCACGTTTCCAATCCGCTTCTTTCAGGCTTTGGCGTTTGTCGTGCTGTTTTTTACCCTTGGCTAACCCGATTTCTACTTTGATTCTACCGCGGGTGTAATGCAGGTTTAAGGGCACAATCGTATAACCGGCGCGTTCGGTTTTACCGATTAACTTGTTGATTTCCGACTGTTTCAACAACAACTTACGCGGACGGACAGGGTCGGGTTTGACGTGTGTCGAGGCAGTGGGCAATGCGGTAATGTGGCAGCCCACCAAATAGAATGCGTCTTTTTTCCAGTAGATATAGCTTTCTTTTAATTGCACGCGTGCAGCGCGGATGGCTTTGACTTCCCATCCCTCCAATACTATACCGGCTTCGATTTGGTCTTCGATAAAGAAATCGTGAAAGGCTTTTTTATTATTGGCAATACTCATTGTGCTGATTCTTTACAAACTTTTCAGACGGCCTATTTTATCAGGCATGCTTAAAAAATAAAACGGCAAACGGTTTTGAAACGTTTATTCGCTTAAAACATGGCGGCGGTAAAAGCGGTCTATATCGGCAATGGCTTTTTCATCTTCAGGGCGTAAATCCAGTTTCAAATCGGCAAGGTGGATCAAGATTTGGTCTTCACGCTCGGCAACGGCGCAGCTGACTTCGCCTTCGCTGCGAAAATGACGGATAAGCTCGTCTAGCTGCTTTAAAGCATTTTGATAAGATGAATTTTGACTCATAATTTTTAACCCGAACGCCCATAAAAAATGGCGGGAAACCCCGCCATGATTTTACGGCTTACGCCGCGCATTTGATTAAGCAGCTTGAATGTTAGCAGCTTGTTTGCCTTTAGGGCCGGTGGTTACGTCGAAAGACACGCGTTGGCCTTCTTTCAGGGTTTTGAAACCTTCCATATTGATCGCTGAGAAGTGAGCGAACAAATCTTCACCACCTTCATCAGGAGTGATGAAACCAAAACCTTTAGCGTCGTTAAACCATTTTACGATACCGGTTGCCATTAGAAACTTCCTATACTTAAAAATTAACAAAATCAGCAAAACAAGGCATACAGCAAACTAAAACGTTCAGCGTTTCTCCCACGTATTACATACGCGGTCGAATGCCAACTTCTGCTTAACCGTCTTTTTACATTTGTTAAGACAAAACGTCAAGCTATGTTTTCAAAAAAGTGGGAAAATAGAAAAAAATTGCCGAAATACAACAGAAAACGGTTTACACTCTAAAACAGGCCGTCTGAAAACTGAAACCTAAGATTATGAACCATCCGAATACCGACCACCAATCCGATACCCTGCTCAGCGATATCAACACACAGCCGCCGAAACGTTACGGCGTATTTTTATTGAACGATGATTACACCACCATGGAATTTGTCGTCGAAATCCTGACCGAAGTCTTTATGCTTGCACAAGAACAGGCAGTCGCCGTTATGCTGCTGGTGCACCACGAAGGCAAAGGTCTGTGCGGCACCTACACGCGCGATATTGCGCAGACCAAGCAACATCAGGTCATGGAACGTGCCAAAGCTGAAGGGCATCCGCTCAAATGTATAGTCGAAGAGGTTTAAATCATGCTTTCACCCGAATTGGAACACATCCTGCAACTGCTCTACCGTGAAGCACGCAACGCCCGTTATGAGTTTATCAGCTTGGAACACCTGCTTTTGGTGCTGATAGAAGAAGATGCGGCTGTGCCGAATGTCTTGAAACTGTGTGGTGCGGATTTAAAAGTCCTGTCCGAGCAGCTTGCGGCCAGCGTTGCAGAAAATACGCCGCAAATTCCCGATCATCTTCTGGATACGGTCGAAACCCAGCCGACATTGGGCTTCCAACGCGTCATCCAACGGGCGATGGTGCATACCCAGTCTGCCGGCAAAGCCGCAGTAGAGCCTTTGGATATTTTGGTTGCCATGATGAGCGAATCCGAAAGCCATGCCGTTTATTTCCTCAAATTGCAATCCATTACACGCTTTGAAGTCTTACGTTGCATTGCCCATGGCTCACCCGATGACGAGGACGGCAATGATTCAGACGGCCTGGGACGCGAGGGCGAAGAAGCGGAACAAAAAACCGGCTCCCTTTCCGACTACACCGTCAACCTCAACGCCGAAGTCAAAGCCGGCCGTATCGACCCTTTGATTGGTCGCAAACACGAAATGGAACGTCTGGTGCAAATCCTGTGCCGCCGCCGCAAAAACAATCCGCTTTTGGTCGGCGAAGCTGGCGTGGGCAAAACCGCGCTGGCGGAAGGTTTGGCACACCAAATCGTCAACGGCGACATTCCCGACGCGCTGAAAGAAGCCGAAGTGTATGCACTGGATATGGGTTCGCTTTTGGCGGGCACGAAATACCGCGGCGACTTTGAAGCGCGGGTCAAATCCGTCTTGAAACAGCTCGAAAAAATCCCGCACGCCATTTTGTTTATCGACGAAATCCACACCATCATCGGCGCGGGCAGCACCAGCGGCGGCACAATGGACGCGTCCAACCTGCTTAAACCCGCATTGGCGAAAGGCTCATTGCGCTGTATCGGTGCGACCACTTACGACGAATACCGCACCATTTTCGACAAAGACCACGCCTTAAGCCGCCGTTTCCAAAAAATCGACGTGGTTGAACCCACCGTTTCCGAAACCGTTCAAATCCTTCGCGGCTTGAAACCGATGTTTGAAGATTTCCACCAAGTCCGCTATACGCAAGGCGCACTTGAAGCCGCAGCCGAACTCTCCGCCCGCTACATCAACGAACGTTTCCTGCCTGACAAAGCCATCGACGTGATGGATGAAGCAGGTGCGGCGCAACGGATTCTGCCTAAATCCAAACAGAAAAAAGTCATCGGCAAAGCGCAAATCGAAACCGTCATCGCCAAAGTTGCGCGGATTCCCGAAAAAACCGTGTCGCACGACGACAAACAAGTGTTGCAATTCCTCGGCCGCGATTTGAAAAACATGGTTTACGGTCAGGAAAATGCCATTGATGCGTTGGTTGCCGCCGTCAAAATGTCGCGTTCCGGCCTTGCCCTACCCGACAAACCGATAGGCAGCTTCCTCTTCTCCGGCCCTACCGGCGTCGGCAAAACCGAAGTCGCCAAACAGCTTGCCTACTCGATGGGCGTACCGCTGCAACGCT
The DNA here is from genome assembly GCF_001810105.1 of Neisseria sp. HMSC068C04. Classification (NCBI taxonomy): domain Bacteria; kingdom Pseudomonadati; phylum Pseudomonadota; class Betaproteobacteria; order Neisseriales; family Neisseriaceae; genus Neisseria; species Neisseria sp. HMSC068C04. Next base: position 10,871 of record NZ_KV799954.1, on the reverse strand, counting down.
TTGATATGTCCGAATACATGGAGCGCCATGCCGTATCGCGCCTCATCGGCGCGCCGCCGGGCTACGTCGGTTTTGAACAAGGCGGCCTTTTGACCGAAGCCGTCAACAAGCAACCGCATTGCGTATTGCTCTTGGACGAAATCGAAAAAGCCCACCCGGATATTTTCAACGTCCTCCTGCAAGTCATGGACGCAGGCAAACTGACCGACAACAACGGCAAGAGTGCCGACTTCCGCAACGTCATCCTGATCATGACCACCAACGCAGGCGCGGAAAGCCTCAGCCGACCAAGTCTCGGCTTTACCGCCAAACGCGAGCGCGGTGACGAAATGCAGGCAATCAACAAACTCTTCACGCCTGAGTTCCGCAACCGCTTGGACGCGATTATCCCGTTTGCGCCCTTGTCCGAACCCATCATCATCAAAGTCGTGGACAAATTCCTGCTCCAGCTCGAACACCAGCTCCTCGACAAAAAAGTCGAAGCCGAATTCACGCCGGCATTGCGCAAATATCTGGCGGAAAAAGGTTTCGACCCGCAAATGGGCGCGCGCCCGATGCACCGCCTGATTCAGGAAAAAATCCGCAAACCGCTCGCCGACGAACTCCTGTTCGGCAAACTTGCCGACGGCGGCTTCGTGCGGATAGACTGGGATGCGGCAAAAGAAGAAGCCGTCTTGAAATTCAAGAAAAACAAAGCCAAAGCTGAAGCAGCCGCGGTTTGATGAGTAAGGCAAAAGGTCGTCTGAAAACGAGATTTCCGTTTTCAGACGACCTTTTTGTGATTAAAACTCAATCCTCCGCTTTATGAAGCAAAGTAATCAACGCCTCCTGCTTTTCCGGCGACAGCGCGCGGAAATATTTCAACAACAACGCCTCCTGCGGGGAAACTGCCCCACCTTCTTCCAACATTCGTCCGTGCCGCAGCCATTCTCCGCTGGTATCCAGCCATTTCGCCAGCGTTTCGATTTTATCGGGCGTCGGAATCGAACGTCCGACCAACCAATGATGGAAAGCCTGCGTACTGACGGATTGATTGGGATGACGCAGATTGAAGCGGTTGGCAAGGCTGGCGTTGGAAAGATTATCCAAACCCGCCAGCCTGATTGCGGTTTTCAAGCGTTCGCTGAAATCAATTTTGTCTTGTTCGGTATGCATAATCGAGAATTATGAATAGCCGACTGTTGCAAAATTTAACAGTTCTGTTGTTTTTGTAAATTATTTGCTTGATATTTTCAAATGACTGGTTGATAATACACCTGCATTTCAATTATCAACCCAATCATTACAAAGGAAGCATCTATGTCTTTACAAAAAATAAGTGCAGCAACTATTATCGCCTTGAGCCTGGCGGCTTGCAGCAGCGGCAGTGATTCTCCCAATAGCACCCTGCCCAACACTAACCCGACTGTGACCAATCCGTCCAACGGCAACCAAACAAATAACGGCAATGCCGCTGCTGCCAACAATCAAAATAATCCCGCCAGTAATGGCAATACTGCTGCAAACAACGGGAATAACCCTACCAATAGCGGTAACACTGCTATCAATAATCCGCCGCCACGTGTTGATTTTTCGGTTTCATACGAAGGTATAAAAAATACCGCCAATAAAGATATCCGGGAACTTGCACAGGAGAAGAAAATTAAGGGGGAAGTTATTCTCAAATCCTATAAGGTAAATTTAGGAAATCAATCCAGCAGTGGTAATAATTTTAATTTATCCAGTATTCCACTTAAAACATTAGACAGCCAAAACTATCGGGAAACTGTCGTTGCACAGGCAGGAGGTCAGAACCATACCATTACCCGAAACGGTGTTGCTCATATTTACCGTCAAAACTATTCTCTGATTGCAGGTATTACACCCACCGGCTTAACAATTAATGGTGAATCAGAAAAGCTGGATGCTGACGATGACGATACCAATATCCTGATTAAAGGTTATGCCACCCAAAACCTGCCTACTGCGGGGAAATTCGACTATTCCGGTATTGCAAGCGATGGAGATAAGAAAGGAAAATTGGCTTATTCTGTTGACTTCGACAGCAGAAAAGGCAGCGGCAAAATTACAGGTCTTGACAGCGACATTCATCTGAATGAAGCAGAAATTAAAAAAATGAGCTACACCAATAAAGAAACTGACGGAACCACAATTAAGGGACACGGCATCGAAGGCTCTTCCAACCGTGGCAACTACCGACTCGGCTTCTTCGGTCCGAATGCGGAAGAAATCGTCGGTACTGTCGATGATCGCAACAATGGTGAAATCGGCTTTGCCGGCTCCCGCTAATATTGATGTGATATAACCAAAAGGTCGTCTGAAACCGTTTCAGACGACCTTTTCGACCATTTTCACCGTGTTATCCGTATAATGACAGGATACTTCTGCAATCCATATCCCACTGAATAAAATGAATAAAAACTATCTCGTCTTACTGATGCTCTCTTTCCCGACAGTCGCCCTTGCCGATACACCCGTTGTCCGTGTACCTGCGCCTGTATTTTTTGACAAACAGCCTAACAGCGAAACACCTTCAAAAGATTTTACCGACGACAAACCTGCAGAACAGAGGCTTTCAGACGACCTTTCTGCCGATTCCTCATTGGAAGCACAGATCAACCGCGCATTAATCGGACGGGACTGGAAGACGCTGGAAGGTTTGTTGGCGCAATATAAAGCCGCGCCCGACCGGGATGCCGTTTTATACGATTATGCTTTAGGCGCCTTGCGGCGCAGTCAATTGCGGCATGGCGAGGCTGTATCGCTCTATCGCGGCATTTTGGCAAAACATCCCGATTTGGCGTATCCGCGTTTCGATTTGGGCGTAATGATGTTTGAAAACAAACAGTACCATGAGGCAAAAGCTGAATTGAAACGAGCAAAACCGGATTTGCAGCCGCCCATGCAGCAACTTGCCGACCGCTATCTTGCTTCCATTGAATCGGCGCAAAGCTGGCAGCCTGACGTTTCACTGCAATACGAGCAAACTGATAATGTAAACAATGCTTCATCCGAGCGTGTTATAGAATGGAATGGCAGACGCTGGCATAAAACTGCTGACAGCCTGCCTCAAAAGGCGCACGGTATCCGCTACGGCGCAGGCGTAGCGCGCGAAATCAACATGGGCGGGCATCATTTTGTTTACGGCAGTCTGAACGGCGACGGCGTGCATTATTGGGACAATCAGGATTTTAACGAGCAAAGCCTGCACTTGGCGGCAGGCTATAAAAACCGTTCGGCGGTGCAATCTTTCGGGGTTGTGCCGTTTGTCGAGCAAAACTGGCTGGGCGACAAACGCTATAATCGCGAAACCGGTATCAATACCGATTTCTCACGTCGTTTGAGCGAAAAATGGCAGATCTCTCTCAATGCAGGCTATATCAAGAAATACTATCGAAACAGCGATTCGGCAGCGCGTTACAACAGCCATATGCCGCTGGCGGGCGCAACGCTGGCGTACTCTGCACCAAAAAACTGGCTGATTTATGGAGGCGCGGACTGGTCGCACGACATGACCAAAGAAGAGGAGCAGGCATCCGTGCGCAAGGGCATACGCTTCGGCGCGGCGAAAGCGTTTGAGAACGGATTCGGCATCCGCACCAACCTGCGCTACGCCCGCCGTACCTTTGATGCACCGGGTAGCCTGGTGTACCGCTTGACCCGAAAAGACCATGAATATCAGGCAAATGCCTCTATTTGGCACAACAAAATTGCATGGAAAGGCTTGGTACCGCATTTGAATTTCCGTTATCTAAAAATCGACAGCAATATGAGCGGCTTCTATTCCCGCAAGAATATGCAGACATTCATCAGTGTGGAGAAACAGTTTTAATGTAACAGGGATGGGAACAAAACATGCCGTTTCAATCAACCTTTTTTCCTATACAGGTGGGAGGCCGTCTGAAATTCTAAGAAACATACATTTGAAAAATAGTTACTAAATTAAAAGCAATTCCCCACATACTTGGAAATGATGCTAATTAAAGCATTTCTATTTGAATTACAACTCACCGTATTCGCAAATCCAAACGATACGACCTAGAAAAAAGGCCGTCTGAAATTTCAGACGGCCTTTTTATCTCAATCAAAAATCTGATTTACAAAACAGATTTAACAGTGGCAACCACATTGTCTACGGTAAAGCCGAATTCTTTGAACAGTAAGTCAGCAGGTGCAGACTCGCCGAAGCGGTTGATACCGACCACAGCACCGTTCAAACCGACGTATTTATACCAACCGTCGGCATGTCCTGCTTCTACGGCGACGCGTGGCAAGCTTTCCGGCAGAACGGCGGCTTTATAGGCGGCATCTTGGCGGTCGAATACATTGGTAGACGGCATGGAAACGACGCGTACGGCAATACCTTGTTCTGCCAATACTTTTTGCGCTTCCAGAGCCAATTCAACTTCAGAACCGGTTGCGATTACAACAGCTTGCGCATTGCCTTTAGCTTCACTGATCACGTAAGCACCGCGTTTGATATCGTTCAGCTGTTGCTCATCACGCGCTTGGAATTTCAGGTTTTGACGGCTGAAAATCAGGCTAGACGGATGATCGGCCGCTTTAACGGCTTCAGACCACGCTACCAAAGATTCAACGGTATCACATGGACGCCATACATCCATATTTGGAATCAGGCGCAGAGTGGCAGTTTGTTCGATAGGTTGGTGGGTCGGACCGTCTTCGCCCAAACCGATGGAATCGTGGGTGAAGACGAAGACGGGGTTGATTTTCATCAGTGCCGCCATGCGCAGGGCGTTACGCTCGTATTCACTGAACATCAGGAAAGTCGCGCCGAATGGTTTCACACCGCCATGCAGCGTAAGGCCGTTCATGATCGCGCCCATACCGAACTCGCGTACGCCGTAGTGAATATAGTTGCCGCCGTGTTCGCGGGTAACGGAAACGCTGTTTGACCAGTCAGTCAAGTTAGACGGGGTCAAGTCAGCAGAACCGCCCACCAATTCAGGTAGCTCTTTTGCCAAGATTTCGATGCTGTTTTGGCTGGCTTTACGGGTAGCGATGGTTTCTGCTTTGGCACACACTTCTTTCAATGCGGCTTGAACGTAAGCGTCGAAGTTTTCAGGCAGTTTTTTATCCATGCGGCGCACAAATTCTGCGGCTTCGGCAGGATATTTGGCTTGATATTGAGCGAAGAGTTCGTTCCATTCGGCCTCAAGTTTCGCGCCTTTTTCTTTTGCATCCCATGCAGCATAGATTTCTTGAGGGATTTCAAACGCAGGATAAGCCCAACCCAAATGTTTGCGCGTGGCTTCGATCTCGTCCGCACCCAAAGGCGCACCGTGGGTTTTATGGCTGCCTTCTTTGTTGGCACTGCCTTTACCGATTAAGGTTTTGCAGCAAATCAGGGAAGGTTTGCCGGTTTCGGCTTTGGCCGCTTCAATGGCCGTCTGAATGGCATCAGTGTCATGACCGTTTACATTTGGAATCACATGCCAGCCGTAGCTTTCAAAACGTTGCGGAATATTTTCGGTAAACCAGCCGTCCACTTTACCGTCAATGGAAATATTGTTGTCATCATATAAAACAATCAATTTGCCCAAGCCCAAAGTACCGGCAAGCGAGCAGGCTTCATGCGATACGCCTTCCATCATGCAGCCGTCTCCCATGAAGACGTAGGTGTGGTGGTCAACGATGTTCAAACCGTCTTTATTGAATTCGGCAGCCAAGATTTTTTCAGCCAAAGCCATGCCCACAGCGTTGGCAATACCTTGTCCCAACGGGCCGGTCGTGGTTTCCACGCCGTCGGTGTAGCCGTATTCGGGATGACCGGGGGTTTTACTGTGCAGTTGGCGGAAGTTTTTCAGATCATCAATAGAAACGTTGTAGCCGGTCAGGTGCAACAGGCTGTAAAGAATCATGGAAGCATGACCATTGGAGAGGACAAAACGGTCGCGGTTGTAGAATTTCGGGTTGGCCGGATTATGATTGAGGAACTTCGTCCACAATACTTCCGCCATTTCCGCCATACCCATAGGCGCACCCGGGTGGCCGGAGTTGGCTTTCTGTACGGCATCGACTGAGAGGAAACGGATTGCGTTTGCCAGTTGAGACATGGTTTGACCTTCCTTGGACAAGATTGGGAATTTGAAAAAAGTGTGTCGATTATCGCCTGAATCAGCCGTGCTTTCAAGAATAGCCTTTTATATTTGCATTGTCAGACGGCATGATTTCCAATAAGCCGTCTGAAACGGACAGGATAGATGATATTAACTGTTATTTCGTTTTGAAACAGTATGTTGTAAATTTTTTATCGGATAAATAGGAAATCACTATAAGTATAAACCTGCGCTTATTCCGTAAGTCTTTGAATACTGCTCTTTTCAGACGGCCTTGTATGAGGCAGGAGTACCGCAACTATTGTTAAGGATAAGCCCTGCTTTTGCTTTGCATAGAGCCAAATGTTATGATTTTATATGCACGCCCAAGGCCGTCTGAAAATACTCACATCAAACTACTACCATGACAAAAGGCTTGTGTGCACTTCGATTAAGGAACACTGATTATGTCACCCGAAAACCAAGCTGAAAACACCACACCCTCAACAGAAAAAACGGCAAAAGCCACTCCGCCCAAACCTTCCAAACCCAAATCCAGCGTAATTCAAATCCATCCCGAAGGCGAACGCATCCATCCGAAAAAAGCAGAAGGACGCTTTGCCAAACTGCGTATCGCCGCCGTATTGGCGACCCAGTTTGTATTTTACGTAATTCCATGGTTTAACTGGAGTAACCGTCAGGCAGTTTTATTCAATATCCCTGACCGTCATTTTTTCATTTTCGGCCTGTCACTGGGTATGGGCGATTTGATTTACCTTGCCCTGCTGCTGATGATTTGTGCTTTCGGACTGTTTTGGTGGACAACCATTGCCGGTCGTTTGTGGTGCGGCTACTCTTGCCCGCAAACGGTTTACACCGAAATCATGCTCTGGATCGACAACTTGGTTGAAGGCGATCGCAACAAACGTTTAAAACTGGAAAAATCGCCTTGGAACTTTACTAAAATCCGCATTAAAGTCACCAAATACCTACTGATTTTCCTTGTCTGTGCGTGGACAGGTATCACTTTTGCAGGCTGGTTTGTCCCTATCCGCCAGTTTGTTCCCGATTTATTCACCGGAGCAGCAGGCGGCGGCGCAATGTTTGCCGCAGCGTTTTACGGATTCATGACCTTCTTCTTTGCCCACATTATGCGCGAAAAAGTGTGTCTGCATATGTGCCCGTATGCACGCTTCCAAAGTGCGATGTTTGACAAAGACACGCTGATTATTTCCTACGATACCGAACGCGGCGAACCTCGCGGTGCACGCAAAAAAACCGCCAACAAAGAAGACAGCGGCTTGGGCGACTGTATCAACTGCACCATGTGCGTACAAGTCTGCCCCGTCGGTATCGACATCCGCGACGGCCTGCAATACCAATGTATCGGTTGTGCAGCCTGTATCGATGCTTGTGACGAAATCATGGACAAAATGGGTTATCCGCGTGGCCTGATCCGTTACACCACCGAAGGCGCAATGGAGCATGAATACCCTGAAAGCGACATCAAAAAACGCCTGAAACGCCCTCGTGTCGCAGGTTATGGTGCAGTATTGTTTGTGGTTATTATTGCTTTCTTAACCGGCATTTCTACCCGTAAAATGGTCGAAGTGGATATTCTGAAAGACCGCGGCGTGATGGTGCGTGAAAACAGCCAAGGCTGGTTGGAAAATGCCTACAACCTGCGCATCATTAATAAGAGTGAACATGAACAGACTGTTACTGCAACAGTCAAAGGTTTTGATGATATCGCCTTGACCGGCTTGCCAGAAAACGGTATTAAAATTGCGCCACGCGAAACCGTAACCATTCCGGTTCAAGTATCCACCCTCCCTGAGTACGCCGAAAAAGGCAGCCAGCCGATTGAATTTACCTTCACATATCGTGAAACCGATGACGCTGATGCCAAACCGACTGTCCTGAATGAAAAAGCAACCTTTATTGGAGAATAACAACGGTGTCCCAACCCAATTCCACTAAGCCTTGGTATAAACACATTTGGCCTTGGGTGCTGATGGCAGGTCCCATCTTTGTCGTTATCGCCAGCGTTTCCATGTTCTTCGTCGCAAAAGAACATACGACAGACTTGGTTTCCGACGATTACTATAAAGACGGCAAACACATCGAAATCCAGCTTCACCGCGACGAAGAAGCCGTTAAACGGCAGATTCAGGTGCAGGTTTTAATCAGTCCGGACATGAATGCAGCCAAAGTATTCGTCAGCGGACAATTCGATCCCAAACAGCCATTAAACCTGCTGCTGATGCACCCGACACGCAAAGCTGACGACCAAGCCGTCAAGCTACGCGCCGTAACTGCCGAACCGCAAAACGGCCGTATGGAATACGAAGCCGTCTTTAAGCCTTTACGCCAAACCAACCATTGGTACTTGCGAGTTGAAGATACCTCAGGCGTGTGGCGTGTTGAAAACAAATGGATAGTCAGCCAAGGCAACGCAGTCAATCTGACGCCTATGGACAAATTGTTCGACAACGGCAAACAAGCCGCTTCAGAAGAACAATAAATCCCATGTCAGGCCGTCTGAAACCTTTCAGACGGCCTGAAAATCTTTATATCCTATATTCTTCTTTAAAATATGATTTTTTCCAATTGGCGCAGACTAACCGAAAACGAAGTCCGTATGGCAAAACAGGTTTTTGCCGACAGCATAGACTTCAACCGCATTAAAATATATCGCGGCATCCCCTTACTGCCCAACCCCAATACCGCTATCGCCCCAAATGGAAATATATATTTCCCGCGCAAACACTGCCCTGATGACTTCACTCAAGCCGGCATAGCCTACAAAATCTGGCTGATTCATGAACTGACGCATGTCTGGCAACACCAGCGCGGTCACAAAGTTTGGTTATCCGGCTTATTCATTATGCTCAAAGGCGGATATAGGAAACGCAAAGCTTACGCCTATCCCATGCCTTTGCCTCACTTCAACCAACTCAATATCGAGCAGCAAGCCGACCTCGTTGCCCACTATTTTGCAGCCACTTACCTGCCCAAAAATATTTACACCCCTCAACAACCTATTTTTCAGACGGCCTTAACAGACTTTCTTCACAACCCGCATAACAAAGCCCTATGCCCACGTTACTTGTCAGCAAAAAACAACACTCTAAAAAGCCCAGTGAGCAAATAAGCTATAATGGACAATCCGACACATCGTCCAAAAGGTCCCAAACCATGCCTTGGAACATACCTATTTTACTTACCTGGATGCGCGTCCTATTAATCCCCGTGTTCACCATCCTATTCTATTTACCGAACACATGGATTCAACCACAAACCGTCAACTGGACAGCCGCCATCATCTTTGCACTTGCAGCTGTTACAGACTGGTTCGACGGCTTTTTAGCCCGCCGTTGGAAACAAACCTCCGACTTTGGCGCATTCCTCGACCCCGTTGCCGACAAACTCATGGTTGCCGTTGCCCTACTCCTGCTCGTCAGCCTTGGCAGAACATACGCCATCTTCGCCATGATTATTATCGGCCGAGAAATCACCATTTCTGCCCTGCGCGAATGGATGGCACAAATGGGCAAACGCGGCAGTGTTGCAGTGGCCACTATTGGCAAATTCAAAACCACTGCCCAAATGATCGCCATCTTCCTTTTGCTTATCGGCACAGACAAATATAACGACCCTTTCTATCTCATTGGTAACATATTGATGTTTATAGCATCCGTATTGACCATCTGGTCCATGTGCTACTATCTGAAAATGGCGTGGAAAGAATTCAAATAAAATTTTTAAAAAAATAAAAACAAAACACTTGACTCACACGATTAAATCCATAATAATTGCGTCTTCTTCGATATACGAAGCAACAAATATCAGAGCGGGAATAGCTCAGTTGGTAGAGCGCAACCTTGCCAAGGTTGAGGTCGCGAGTTCGAGACTCGTTTCCCGCTCCAGTTTAATTTCAGATGCACTCAAATGCGGGAATAGCTCAGTTGGTAGAGCGCAACCT
>NZ_KV799954.1:0-727 GCF_001810105.1 Neisseria sp. HMSC068C04 | reverse complement strand
TCGCGAGTTCGAGACTCGTTTCCCGCTCCAGTTTCAATACTACAAACAACACTCCAAAGTAGTTTATTTGGCGAGATAGCAAAGTGGTTATGCAGCGGATTGCAAATCCGTCTACGCCGGTTCGATTCCGACTCTCGCCTCCATCCATTTCATGGCGGGGTGGCAGAGTGTTTATGCTATAAGGGGTGCAACCCTTATACAGGCCGGTTCAAATCCGCGCCCCCGCCTCCAATTTCTCAATTTACTGTCTACGCCCGGGTGGTGAAATAGGTAGACACAACGGACTTAAAATCCGTCGGCCCTAAACCGGCCGTGCCGGTTCGATTCCGGCTCCGGGCACCATTTACCGCTTTTAAGCGGTTATTTTTTTATCTAGTACAATCTCAAACCATCAATTAAAAAACATAAATATAAATAGACTAAAAACTTCCAGTCATTTTTATTTTCCTGGTTATAGCATCATCTCATTTCATCTATTCACATCTAAGTGCCTCAACAGCTTTTATAAATACTCCAGTAGATACTCTTCTACCCTAATGAAACCTTAGTTTGAAAAAAACGCTATTTCAATTTTTATCGAAGAAAAGTAAATTTCTAATTTTAAAACCTCCCCAAATGATGAGGCCGAGACCTTTGCAAAATTCCTTTTCCCCAACGGCCGAAACCTAAACACAGGTTTTCGGCTGTTTTTTATTTCAAATATCCACTGATTCTACTCAAATAACCC
>NZ_KV799953.1:0-834 GCF_001810105.1 Neisseria sp. HMSC068C04 | reverse complement strand
CGAAGGTGGTGCGGGTGAGGGCGCCGTTGGTGATCTCGGGACCAAACTCGGCAGGGGTGAATATGAAGGGTATGCCTGCGGTTGAGCGGTATGACGAACAGTTCCAATTTTTATTTCCTGATGGCAAACCTATGCATTCTATTGCGTATATTATCCATAATAAAGATGAGGTAATTTCCGGCATTACGACTACTAAAGGTCTTAGTCATAGAATACATGCAGAAAAACAGCAGGAATTAAAAACTGAATTACAATGGGCTGATTTTGATTCTGCCCCACCATTTGGAGATGCATAAAAATGGCGACTAATTTAACATTTAGTACATCACAAACCAATCAAACCCCAAAAAGTTGTCATTCCGAAAAATGTACCTGTAATACTTTTTGGTCTATCTTACAACAGACAAGTTATATTAAACTTTCCAATAAAACTGGAAATAATCAATACCGTCTTGAAGAATGGTATGAGCAACGTGCACGAAGAATTGCGGCAATTTATGCACGGATTTATCTCGAAATGGAGAAAGAGTTGGGAGGCAACCCCAATTTAAAAGGGCGTTTTTATTGGATGGGGTTAGGTGCATTTGCCTCAAAAACTGTAGCCGCTACGTTTGATTCTTGGATGACACGGACAGGTTACCAGGGCAATAAAATAATTTCCAATTATCTCGATGCCCCGAAATCCGTTCATATTTTTGCCAAAGGAAATTTGTGGCTATTTATGGATGTTGCACCATGGCATTGGGCTTGGGCACTAAGTCCGGGTTCGTTTGAACAATGTAAAACCAGTCGTAATGCAAGTAATTATGTTGCTCCTGTAAAAAAAGCCCTCAA
>NZ_KV799952.1:0-523 GCF_001810105.1 Neisseria sp. HMSC068C04 | reverse complement strand
AAAAGGTCGTCTGAAAGGTTGAATTTGGGCAATTCAAAATTTTTGTCCGTCCTATTCCATTAAGCCCGCTATCAGTGATAGCGTGACAGTCTGTGAGTTGAAGGTACTTGGTATTGTACTGAGCTAATTGCTCCCTGCTCTCTACCCTATTCCACTAAACAATAATTAAGTGGTAGAGTTACGGCATGATTAAACTACCAAATTTCTCTTAAAAACCATTGATTTTATACTAAAAATTAGAGTACTATACGGAATCTTTTAAGATTAACTAATAGTTAACAAACAGGAATAAACAACGGCGATTGTTAGGTATAGGGAAAAACTACATAATTTATATTATGTTAAATTAATAAGCCTAATATTTTAGCATGCAAACTCCTGTTTCTCTCAGTAGTACAATCACTTACAATATTCAAAAACAAAAAAGGCTGAGAACTTTGCAAAAATCCCCAAAATCCCACCAAGATATTTAGGGAATTTTCCATTACTACCTTCTTCCAGCAAACCGCCCAAGCCATGATTG
>NZ_KV799951.1:0-409 GCF_001810105.1 Neisseria sp. HMSC068C04 | reverse complement strand
TGAACAATCGGGGACAAGTGTCAATAAAAAAGGCCGATTGAGCCGATACGGACACCGCCAATTAAAACGTGCCTTGTTTATGCCTGCCCTTGTTGCTTACCGCATGAATGCATTTCCTCAACTTGTAAGCAATTTGGAAGCGGCAAAAAAGCCTAAGATGATAATCATCGTTGCACTAATGCGGAAATTGGCAAAAATCGCCTTTTATATACACAAGACTAAAAAGCCGTTTGATAAAGCGCGCCATCAGACGGTTTAACGAATTTATACAAAACAAAACGGCTGTAAAAACAGCCGTTCTTTGTCGTTTCCGTTGAAAATGCAATAACTAAATATCTATTAAAAACATAAACATAATAGATTAACTTATTTTAATAATTGACATGCCAATATATCATCTTTTCCTTTT
>NZ_KV799950.1:0-430 GCF_001810105.1 Neisseria sp. HMSC068C04 | reverse complement strand
TTTCAGACGGCCTAAACGGTGTCAGTTTGTCTAAGTGTCGGTTTGCAAATTCTGCAATAAGTTTTGAATCTGCTTTGTCTGTTTTGGTATTGCTGAACTGACTCTTTGCGTATTCTTTTATTTTCAAGGGATTAATAACGTAAACTGTATAAAGTGCGCTCAAATATTCCGCCGCCTGTTCGTAATAAATACCTGTTGCTTCCATACTTATTGCAATTTTTCTAATTCGTTTTGTTTTTATCCAATTAATCAGATTCTCAAATCCTTCTGTACTATTGGATATTTTTATATAGTCTTTGCTTCCTTTAGTTTTAATCAACGTTGCGTCTATCGTGTCTTTCGATACGTCCAACCCTATTACATTCATTTTTCATTTTCCTTATTTATTCAGCCTGAAATGGCTATGATGATATTCAATCTTTAAGGTAAT
>NZ_KV799949.1:0-372 GCF_001810105.1 Neisseria sp. HMSC068C04 | reverse complement strand
AATGGCTATGATGATATTCAATCTTTAAGGTAATTGGACGGTTCGGCATATCTTTTCCTCAGTTTTTTACTTTGGCCGTTTTACTGTCTAAACCGCCCAGGCTTTTGTTTTGCGCTTAAACAAAAACCTGTAAACCGCCTTAATTAAAACGATTTACAGGTTTCAATTTAATTTACCCAATTTCAAAAAGGCGGGAGTTCCCGCACCCCGTTGATATTTATTTAATCGTTGATTCCGCTTAGGCTACATCAACAATTAAATAAATATCTCTTAACTGCCGACCTTTGCACCATTTTGGAATCCGGTTGTTTCTCCTGCTTCGACATAGCCGTCATACATCAGGTTTTGAGGGCTTTTACCGCCCATTGTAAG
>NZ_KV799948.1:0-42915 GCF_001810105.1 Neisseria sp. HMSC068C04 | reverse complement strand
CATGCGAAGGTTCGAATCCTTCCTCCCCAGCCAAATAAAAGCGTGTAAGTTTTCTTACACGCTTTTTTACGCGCAGAGCGAAATAACGCAGAAAAACTTTTTTTTACCCGTCTTTACGCGTATAATCGCGCAATTAGTGTCTTAGACATAGGGCAAAGGGAAGCGTAATGTTTTCTGAGCGTAAATCAAATCTAGAATCAGGTGAAGATATGGCTGCTTATGACAGTTTAATGGTGTTTACCGGTAATGCAAATCCGGAATTGGCGCAACGTGTTGTCAAACATTTGGATATTTCACTCGGTGAAGCCACCGTTTCCAAATTCTCTGATGGCGAAGTAGCCATTGAATTGTTGGAAAATGTGCGTGGTCGCGATGTGTTTATTTTGCAACCTACCTGCGCGCCAACCAATGACAACCTGATGGAAATTTTGACTATGGCCGATGCACTCAAACGTGCTTCTGCTGGTCGTATTACTGCCGCGATTCCTTACTTTGGTTATGCGCGTCAAGATCGTCGTCCTCGCTCTGTCCGTGTGCCGATTTCTGCTAAATTGGTAGCGAATATGTTGTACTCAGCAGGTATCGACCGCGTATTGACTGTTGACTTGCATGCCGACCAAATTCAAGGTTTCTTCGATATTCCGGTAGATAATATTTACGCTACCCCGATTTTATTGAACGACATTAAACAACAACGTATCGACAATCTGACTGTTGTCAGCCCTGATATCGGTGGTGTTGTACGTGCACGTGCTGTTGCTAAATCTTTAAATGCTGATTTGGCCATTATTGATAAACGTCGTCCTAAAGCTAATGTGGCTGAAGTGATGAATATTATTGGCGATATTCAAGGCCGTACTTGCTTGATCGTAGATGATATGATCGATACGGCAAACACCTTGTGCAAAGCGGCCGTTGCCCTGAAAGAGCGCGGTGCAGATCGTGTACTGGCATACGCCAGCCATGCAGTATTCTCCGGTGAAGCAGTGAATCGAATTGCTTCTTCCGAAATTGACCAAGTAGTTGTGACAGATACGATTCCGTTGTCTGAAGCAGCTAAAAAATGTGAACGCATCCGTCAAGTTACCATTGCCGGTTTGCTGGCTGAGACGGTACGCCGTATCAGCAATGAAGAATCCGTCTCGTATCTTTTCAATGAAGATGTGATGACTGGCGGCATGTTGCTGCCATAACCCGATGTCGTCTTAAGCTGGTCGCGGCCGATGACGACGATTTTATCTAAATTGGAGTATTAAACATGACTTACGAAATTCAAGCCTCTGTTCGCGAAGCCCAAGGCACTGGTGCGAGCCGCCGCCTGCGTCGCGAAGGCCAAATCCCTGGCATTCTGTACGGAGAAGGTCAAGAGCCTGTTGCTATCGCTGTAGACCACAAAACTGTATTCTATGCATTGGAAAAAGAATCTTTCCATACTGCTTTGATTAAACTGTCTTTGAACGGTGAAACTAAAGACGTTATCGTGCGTGACTTCCAAATGCACCCATTCCGTCGCGAAGTTCAACACATCGACTTCCAAGCTGTAAAAGCTGATCAACCTGTACGTATCCGTGTACCTCTGCACATTGTTAACGCTGAAAACTCTCAAGCTGTTAAATTGCAAGGTGGCCGCGTATCTCTGTTGAACACTTCTGTTGAAGTAGTTGCTTTGCCTGCAAACATTCCTGCTTTCTTGGAACTGGATTGTGCATCAGTAGTTGCCGGCGACATTCTGCACTTGTCAGACATCAAATTGCCGGAAGGTGTTGAAAGTGTTTCTCTGAAACGTAACGAAAACCTGGCTGTTGCTACTGTTACCGGTAAAAAACGCTAATCGGTAGTTAATATAAGAAAACCGTATCAGATTTATCTGATACGGTTTTTGTTTTGCATATAAAATCATTTGCTATAAAACTTGGGTAAACGTAACAGCATATGTACCTTATAAGATTGAAGCAATTTCATTGCGAAGCTTATTAAGAAAGCGTCCATGCCGTACCCATTGTGCGGCTGATTCATAATCTTGTTGTTTAAATGCTTGTTGCAAATCTTGATATAGGTTGCTTTGTACTTCTTGGATTTCTTGATCCAGTGCTCGGATGGCATCATGGTTTTGTTCCATTTGAGCATCCATCAATGTTTCCCGCCATTCCATCTGCTGCATGAGGAATTCTGGCGAAAACGAAGTGTGTTCAGGTGCATCAGCATCGATATTTTGGCTTTTCAAGAGATAAGCAGCCCGATCAATAGGGCTTTTTAATGTGCGGTAGGCATCATTAATTGTAGAAGACATCATAACGGCTTGTTTCTGCTCAAAAGCTGAAGCAGAAGCAAATTTATCGGGATGAAAACGAGCAGCTAAAGCTCGATAGGTCTGTTCGAGTGCTTCGGTATTAATATTGAAAGATGGCTCAAGCTGGAAGAGGTTGAAGTATTGAGACATGATATTAAAGGAAAAAATCTAAAGAAGAGGATTATTTTACGATATAATCCAAAAACTGTTTATACGAAAGGAAAACAATATGACCGGTAAGGTACAGCATAATAAAGGCAAAATACGAGACAATGCCTTAAAAGCCTTAGTCAAATCTGATTTGTTCCGACACAAAGTAGAACGAAAAAGAAAAGGCAAGGGTAGCTATAATAGGCAAGAAGCCAAAAAATGGCGGGATGGTTTTGATACTGTCCCGCCATTTTTATTTTTTAAACGTGGAAGCTCTCACCGCAACCGCAAGAGTCTTTAACGTTTGGGTTCTCAAATTTGAAACCTTCCTGTAAGCCTTCTTTGGTGTAATCGACTTGTGTGCCGTCTAGATAAACCAAGCTTTTTGGGTCGATATAAACGCGCGCGCCGTGTTCTTCAAAAATCAGGTCATCCTCGTTCACTTCATCGACAAATTCAAGGTTGTATGCCATGCCTGAGCAGCCGCTGGTTTTCACACCCAAGCGCACACCTAAACCCTTGCCACGTTTGGTCAGGTAGCCGTTGATGTGTTTGGCTGCGTTTTCTGTGATAGTAATCATGCTTTTTTCCTCATTTCGCAATCATTTTCTGTTTTGCCTGTTTTTTTATTTCAGACGAGCTCTTGACGCTCAGGCCGTCTGAAAACGCTGTTTTGCCCACTCTATTGCAGCGGCAATGGCAGCTTTTGCCTGCGGACTGTTTTTCCAACAGGTCGAGCCGGTCAATTGTGCGCCCTGTTTCAAAATATCGTCCAAATCTGCCGCCGCCAACTTGGCAACGTCATCCAACCCCATTTGCTGCAAACGCTGTAATATGGTTTTACCTATGCCTTTGACAGCAAGTAGGGATTGGATTTCTTCATCAGTAAAAGGCATTTCGCCTCCTTTGATTTTGCAGGTACTGGCGTACTTAATATGGCAGTTGGTGCCTATCAAGCTGATTTAGGCATTAATGTCTGCAAACTAAGTATCTGGCAAACAAGGTTATTTGTTTTCCTGACGTTTGCGATAGTCGGCAACGGCTGCTTTTACTGCATCTTCGGCTAAAATAGAACAGTGGATTTTAACTGGAGGCAATTCCAACTCTTCGGCAATTTCGCTGTTTTTGATTGCCAGTGCATCGTCAAGGCTTTTGCCTTTGACCCACTCGGTAATCAGGCTGGAAGAAGCGATGGCAGAACCGCAACCGTAAGTTTTGAATTTTGCATCTTCGATAATACCCTCATCGTTTACTTTGATTTGCAGACGCATTACGTCACCGCAGGCGGGTGCGCCGACCATGCCGGTGCCGACGGACTCGTCGTTTTTGTCGAAAGTACCGACGTTGCGGGGATTTTCGTAGTGGTCGATTACTTTATCGCTGTATGCCATGATGTGGTTTCCTTTGTGTTTTTAGTGGTGTAAATGGTTTGTTTACGAATATTCAGACGGCCTGAAGTTTAGATTTTACACGCGCCACCTTCGCAGCCGTCGTCATTCTCTGAATCAACGCCGCCCTCTACGGTAACGCCGTCAAAATCTTCGAGCAGGTTGTCGAGATTCTCGAGGTCGAGCTCTTGTTCGTCCATGAGCTTGTATCCTTAATTTGAAGATTGTAGTTTTTAGGTCGTCTGAAAAGGTTTTTAAGGTTTCAGACGTCCTTTTAAATGTCTAAGTTGATTGCCTATTACAGTTGTTTTATCAGCCATTTATAAAGGCACATTCTAAAATTGTTTGGGGTTTTCCGTTAACATTAATCGGTTTTAGTTTTGCTTGCAGGGTTTCGTATTCTTCTAAAATCAAACTGTATTTTCGAACAGGACGATATTTTCCTTTTAACACCTTGCGTGCCTGTTCCAAAGGTACATCCAACAACAAACGGGTGTAGCTGTAACCTGCGGTTTCTAATTGGAATGTCTGGCTGATATGAACCACAGGCAAGCCATGGTAAGTACCGCTGAGTTTCAAACGGGTTTGATCAAGAATGAACTGTTCTCCATCTTCACTAAATTCCGCGCGGTGCAAAGTCATCGGCGGGTGCGCAAGATCACGGTAAGCCTTTGGCAGCTGGACTCTATTGGGATGATTCAAACGCAGGTTTTGATATTTAGAGCCTTTATCGTTCCAGTTATCGCTTACATCACTAAATGGTTCCAACAGGTTTTCCAAACGCTTATCGAATTGGCAGCCGTTTTCAAATGATTTGAATATAGTTGACCAATCGGCTTGTGTCTGTGCTGAAACCAGCGGGGCAGAGCATAGAGTCAGACAAGAAAGTAAGTGGCGTATTTTATTTTTTATTATCGTCATTTTTAGTATTTTTCTTGATGAGGTCGTCTGAAAAGGTAAAGGTCTTTTGAATTTTTCAGACGACCTTTTCTCTTGATTAATGCGCCGCCCATTCAATCGAGTTCAAATCGATACCTTCTTTAAACATTTCCCACAGCGGAGACAGTTCGCGCAGTTTGCCGATTTTGGATTTAATCAGTTCTGCTGCGAATTGGACTTCTTCTTCGGTGGTCATGCGGCCGAAGGTGATACGCAGGGATGAGTGCGCCAATTCGTCGTTGCGGCCGAGTGCGCGCAGGACGTAGCTTGGTTCGAGACTGGCAGAAGTACAGGCGGAGCCGCTGGATACGGCGAGTTCTTTCACTGCCATAATCAGGCTTTCGCCTTCGACGAAGTTGAAGCTGACGTTCAGGTTGTTCGGAGCGCGGTGTTCGAGGTCGCCGTTGATGTAGACTTCTTCAATACCTTCGATACCTTTGAGGAAGATATCGCGCAGTTTCAGGTAGTGCGCAGTGTCTTGTGCCAATTCTTCTTTGGCAATGCGGAAAGCTTCGCCCATACCGACGATTTGGTGGGTCGGCAATGTGCCGGAACGGAAACCGCGTTCGTGGCCACCGCCGTGCATTTGGGCTTCGAGGCGGACGCGTGGTTTACGGCGTACATACAGGGCGCCGATACCTTTAGGGCCGTATACTTTGTGGCCGGACATAGACAGCAAATCAACTTTGGCAGCTTCAACGTCGACAGGTACTTTACCGCATGCTTGTGCTGCGTCAACGTGGAAAATGATTTTGCGTTCGCGGCAGATTTCGCCGATGGCAGGAATATCTTGAACCACGCCGATTTCGTTGTTTACCCACATGACGGAAACGAGGATGGTGTCTTCGCGGATGGCGGCTTTCAGTACGTCTAAATCAACCAAACCGTTTTCTTGTACGTCTAGATAAGTTACTTCATAACCTTGGCGTTCGAGTTCACGCATGGTATCGAGCACGGCTTTGTGCTCGGTTTTTACGGTAATGAGGTGGTTGCCTTTAGATTTGTAGAAGTGCGCCGCGCCTTTGATGGCGAGGTTGTTGGACTCGGTTGCGCCGCTGGTAAAAACGATTTCTTTAGAGTCGGCGTTAATCAGGGCTGCAATGTCTGCGCGTGCTTTTTCGACTGCTTCTTCTGCTTCCCAGCCGAAGCTGTGGCTGTTGGAGGCTGGGTTGCCGAAAATATCGGACAGGTAGGGAATCATTTTTTCGGCAACGCGGCGGTCAACGGGAGTGGTTGCGGCGTAGTCGAGGTATACGGGGGTTTTGACGGTCATGGTTTGCTCTTTCGTTTGGTCATCTGCCTGCGGTCTTTGCCGCAAGTCGGTTTAATGAATGTGTGTAAAGGTAACGACATGACTGCTGTCGCTGCAGTTTTTTTGTTCAATGATACTTTGCAGCGTAACGCCGCTGAGGTAATCATTGATGGTTTTGTTTAAGTTTTCCCAAAGGTCGTGGGTCAGGCAGGGGGCACCGTGGTTGCAGTTTGCTTTGCTGCCGCACTGCGTGGCATCCAGTCGGTCTTCGGCTGCGGAGATGATTTGTGCAATATTGATTTGCTCGGCGGGAGCGGCAAGGATGTAGCCTCCGCCGGGGCCGCGTAGGCTTTCAACCAATCCGGCACGGCGCAGCTTGCTGAATAATTGTTCGAGGTAGGAAAGCGATATGCTTTGTCGTTCGCTGATGGCACTGAGTTTGACAGCGCCGGTTTGCGCGTTCATCGCCAAATCTATCATGGCGGTTACTGCAAATCGCCCTTTGGTAGTCAGTCTCATGGTGTGGTTGCCTGTGTGGGGCGTTTTTATTAGTGGGGAGAATTGTCTAATATCTGAGTGTTTCAGTCAAGTATGTGGCGGCTCGGTTTGATTGTTTGTTTAAATGGTGACGTTGGCTGATTTTTAAATCGGAAAATATTTTCTTTATTTTTCTGCAATTTGAATTTAAGGCCGTCTGAAAAAAGGCTATCAACCCTACAAATATCAGGGTTAAAATGTTTTGATTTAATACTGATAGTGATATAGATTATCAAAATTATTCTTAAAATTTAGTTGTTTTGATGGAGTAAAATAAATGAGGTGTTTGAAATGTTCAGACGGCCTTGACCATCCATCTTACCTTAACAGAGGCAATCGACAATGAAATCTGATTTAAGCAAAATAACCTGTATCGAAGACTTGCGTCTTGTTGCCAAACGTAAAATGCCGCGTATGTTTTATGACTATATTGACTCAGGCTCTTGGACGGAAACCACTTATCGTGAAAATACTTCGGATTTTAAAGACATCCGTTTCCGTCAAAAAGTATTGGTTAATATGGAAGGACGCAGCCTTGAGACCAAAATGATCGGACAGGATGTGAAAATGCCGGTGGCGATTGCACCGACGGGTTTTACCGGTATGGCGCATGCCGACGGTGAAATCTTGGCGGCGCGGGCGGCGGAAAAATTCGGTATCCCGTTTACGCTGTCGACCATGTCCATTTGTTCGATTGAAGATGTGGCTGAAAACACCAGCTCGCCGTTTTGGTTTCAGCTTTATGTGATGCGCGACCGCGAGTTTATGGAGAACCTGATTAAGCGTGCGAAGGATGCCAAATGTTCGGCTTTGGTATTGACTGCCGATTTGCAGGTTTTGGGTCAGCGCCACAAAGACATCAAAAACGGCCTGTCTGCGCCACCGAAACCGACCATCGCCAATTTAATCAATTTGGCGACTAAGCCCGAATGGTGCATGAAAATGCTGAACACGGAACGCCGCACCTTCCGCAATATTGTCGGTCATGCGAAAAACGTGGGCGATTTGTCTTCGCTGTCTTCATGGACTTCCGAACAATTC
This sequence comes from Neisseria sp. HMSC068C04, assembly GCF_001810105.1. Taxonomy (NCBI): domain Bacteria; kingdom Pseudomonadati; phylum Pseudomonadota; class Betaproteobacteria; order Neisseriales; family Neisseriaceae; genus Neisseria; species Neisseria sp. HMSC068C04. The sequence continues at coordinate 35,318 of NZ_KV799948.1, read as the reverse complement.
GACCCGCGCCTGAGCTGGGACGACGTCGCCCGCATTAAAGATTTGTGGGGCGGCAAGCTGATTATCAAAGGCATTATGGAACCTGAAGATGCGGAAAAGGCAGCGAAAAGCGGCGCGGACGCATTGGTCGTTTCCAATCATGGCGGCCGTCAGCTTGATGATACTGTGTCTGCCATTAAGGCTTTGCCTGATGTGGTCAGTGCGGTGGGCAGCGACATCGAGGTTTGGATGGACAGCGGTATCCGCAGCGGTCAGGATATTTTGAAGGCTTGGGCTTTGGGTGCGAAAGGTACGATGATAGGCCGGGCGTTTCTGTATGGTTTGGGTGCGTATGGAGAAGAAGGCGTAACCCGTGCGCTGGAAATCCTGTATAAAGAAATGGATATTTCCATGGCGTTTACCGGTCATCGCAATATTCAAGATGTGGATTCCAGCATTTTGCGTTCTACGCGTTGGCATCAAGATGAATTTTAATTTCTGAACATAAGAAAAGGCCGTCTGAAAATCTGTTTTCAGACGGCCTTTTTATAGACGGCTATTTCTCGTTTTTGCGATACCATTCGATGAAGGCATCGGGTTTGACAAAGCCTAATAAGGCTTCGCTATGACTACCGTCGGCGCGGACAACAAACACGCCCGGAGGGCCGAAGAGGCCGTATTCTTTCAGTAAGGCCTGATGGTCAGGAGTGTTGGCGGTTACGTCGATTTGGAAGAAGCGCTGCATATCGACTGCTTCGTGTACCTGCGGTTGGTTGAGCGTGTAGGCGGCCATTTCTTTGCAGGATACGCACCAGTCGGCGTAGAAATCAATCAGCACGGGCTTGCTTGGGTCGGCTTTCAAGGCGGCATCCATAGCGGCTTTGAGTTCGCCGACATCGGTAAACATCTTGCCGTGGTCGGTTTCTTGGCCGGTTTCGGATGGCGGAACCAGCGTTAAGAAGTGGTGCAGGGTAGTGGTTTGTTTATTGAAGCTTTGCCAGCCAAACCATGAGCCGCCAATCAGCAGTAAAAAGCCTAATACGGCGGCAACTGTTTTCAGACGGCCTTTTTGTTTGCCGGATTTCGCCAAAAGCATAAGGGCGGGAACAATCATCAGCAAGGTGTAGAGGCTGACTACTGCGAAATAAGGCAGATGCGGTGTGGCAAGATATACGGCAACGGCCAGCAAAATAAAGCCAAATGCGTATTTGATGCCGTTCATCCAGTCGCCTGCTTTAGGCAGGATATGGCCGCCGAATGTGCCGATGATGATGAGCGGTACGCCGGTGCCGAGTGCCAAGACATAAAGCGCAAGGCCGCCCAGTACGGCATCACCGGTCTGCCCGATATAGCCCAAAGCAAATGCCAGCGGGGGCGCAACGCAAGGGCCGACAATCAGGGCAGACAAAATACCCATGATGAAGACGGAAATGATTTTGCCGCCGGAGAGTTTGTTGCTTTGGTTTTGGAAATAGGATTGGACGGAGTTGGGCAGCTGGATATTGAAGAGGCCGAACATGGACATAGCCAGTACCACCATCAACGCGGCGGCGGCAAGTACGACCCAAGGCTGTTGCAACCATACGGTCAACAGCGCGCCGGTCAAGCCGGCAATCACGCCGACCAAGGTATAGGTCAATGCCAAGCCTTGTACATACACCATAGACAAGGTGAACGCGCGGCCTTTGCCGGCTTTTTTATCGCCCACGACAATGCTGGAAACAATCGGCAGGAGCGGATACATACAGGCTGTAAAGCTTAAGCCCAAACCTGCGACAAAAAACGCCAACAGGTTGGCGTTTAAAGTATCCCAAGAGAGCTTGAAGCGGCTGCTGTCGGGATTGTTTGTACTGGGTTGCGTGGGCATTTGGCCGTCTGAAGAGGCGGACGGTTGCAAAAAGCGGTCTTTGGCAGAAACCGGCTCATCGTTTTGTGGCTGGTAAACCCCGTCGCCTTTTACGTCAAACTCGGTGTCCACAGGTGGATAACACACACCCACTTCGGCACAGCCTTGATAAGTCAGCGTCAGTTTGTATTGCGGCGCGGCTTGTTTGTAAGGCAGGTCAACCTGTGCGGTATGGTGGTAAACCGTTTGTTTGCCGAAGAATTCGTCTTCTTTTTCTTCGCCTTTGCTGAATTTGGGTTCGGCCAAGACTTTGTCAGGATTGGTCGCAGCAACGATTTTGGACTGGTACATATAGTAGCCGTCAGCGATCTTGAACTGAACGCTGATGCCTTGATCGGTTACATTGACTTGAGGTACAAAGGCTTGCTCTGGAGGCAGCAAATCATTGGCGTCTACTGCGAATGCGAAGCTGCTCAAGCCTAAAAATGCAATGAGGAAATAAAGGAATTTTTTCATAGTATCTACGGAGATGCCGTTGAGGAACCGTCATTATAAATGATGGAAAAAATAAACGGCTTAATTTATGTTAAATATTGCGAGAGAAATCTAATGCTTTTGAATTATATCGAAATAGGGTTGCCCATATATGACCGATAGTCTCATGTTATCGTTCAATCTATGCCAAAGGCCGTCTGAAACGTTCAGACGGCCTTTGTTCCTCTTCGGCTCGGCTTTTAAGGATAAGCGATATAAGCGTAAGCGGAATGGTTGTGTATCGATTCGAAGTTTTCGCTTTCGACGACGAACGATTCGATGCGTTTGTCGGCAATCAGCGCAGTGGCCACATCGCGAACCATGTCTTCGACAAACTTCGGATTTTCGTATGCTTTTTCTGTTACATACTTCTCGTCAGGGCGTTTGAGCAAACCGTAGAGCTGGCAGCTTGCTTGCGCTTCGACGTAATCGATGATTTCTTCAATGCCTACATCCGCGTTTGCAATCAGGCTGACGGTCACATGCGAACGTTGGTTGTGCGCGCCGTATTGGGAAATTTCTTTGGAACACGGACACAATGAAGTAACCGGAACCATTACTTTCAGATTGTGGCTGTATGTGCCGTTTTTGATTTCGCCAGTCAGGGTAACATCATAGTCGAGCAGCGATTGGATGCCGGAGACGGGCGCACTTTTCTTGCGGAAAAACGGGAAGGAAACGCTGATTTTGCCGGAATGCGAATCCAACAGGGCAACCATATCGGCGGTCAGTTTGTGCAGCGTATCGAAATCCAAAGCATCGGTTTGTTTTTCCATCAGGGCGACAAAGCGCGACATATGCGTGCCTTTTTGGTCGGCAGGCAGGAAAACCGTCATGGTCAGGCGGGCGACGGTGGATTGTTCGCCTTCTTTGCTTTTAAGGGAGATTGGAAAGCGCAGGTCTTTGATGCCGACCTGATTAATCGGCAGGTTGCGTAAATCGCGGCTGGATTGCACGTCTGCAATGGCGTTCATGCGTGGTATGTCCTTCATGATAGGATTGTTGAGATGCGTGTGGAGGGAATCGGCTCGTGTCGGCCGATTTGCAAATGCGAGATTATATCACTTGCTTTATCCGCCTGCATTGATTGTTTCTATTTTTCAGATAGTGATAAAATCTTCGATTATTCACATCTATATAGGCAGAGACCAAATGAAATTCGCCACGAAAGCCATTCATTCCAGCTACGATTGCGACGAACACAACCGCGCGCTGATGCCGCCGATTTATCAAAACAGTATGTTTGCGCTGCACGAGATTGGCGAAAATGTACCTTACCGCTATTCGCGCCTGAGCAACCCGACCCGTCAGGTATTGGAAGATACCGTTGCCGATTTGGAGCATGGTGCGGCCGGCTTCGCGTTTTCCAGCGGTATGGCGGGGATTGATGCCGTATGGCGTACTTTCCTGCGTCCGGGCGATACCATTGTCGCGGTCGCCGATATTTACGGTGGCGCTTATGATTTATTGGTCGATGTTTATCAAAAATGGGGTGTAAACGTTGTTTTTGCCGATTTGGGCAATCCGGATAATCTGGACGAACTGCTCAAAGCGCACAATGTCAAACTGGTTTGGCTGGAAACGCCGTCCAACCCGCTTTTGAGATTGGTAGACATTAAAGCGCTTGCCGCGAAAGCCAAAGCAGCCGGTGCACTGGTCGGCATCGACAATACCTTTGCCACGCCATATCTGCAACAGCCGTTGGATATGGGTTGCGATTTTGTGTTCCACTCTGCTACCAAATATTTGTGCGGCCATTCCGACGTACTAATGGGCGTAGTCGTTGCCAAAACCAAAGAACTGGCTCAGCCTTTGCACGACATGATGGTTCATACCGGCGCGATTGCAGGCCCAATGGACTGCTGGCTGGTGTTGCGCGGTATCAAAACACTGGCTCTGCGCATGAACGCCCATTGCCAAAACGCACTCGAAATCGCACGCCGTTTGGAAGCCCATCCTGCCATTGAAAAAGTGTTCTATCCCGGCCTGCCGTCGCACGAACATTATGAACTCGCTCAAGCACAAATGCCCAAAGGCATCGGCGGCGTGGTTACGGTTTATCTCAAAAATGACACGCGTGAAGCGGCCAATAGCGTGATTAAAAACATGAAACTGGTCAAAATGGCTTCCAGCCTCGGCGGCGTGGAAAGTTTGGTCAACCATTGCTATTCCCAATCCCACAGCGGCGTGCCGCATGATGTGAAAATGGAAATGGGCATCAAAGTCGGCCTGCTGCGTTTCTCTGTCGGTATTGAAGACGTTGACGATATTTGGAACGATATTTCCAAAGCATTGGATACGACTTTGTAAATAAGGCTTATTGGTAGCTGAAATGCTAGCAATCATTATGGGGTGTAAATTGAAAACAAAATCTAAAAAACTTTTTAGGCTTGTTACCTTATTTGTAGCGGCATTCTCCATCTCTACGCCTACGGTAATGTACTTCAGTACAGGCGAAGCGACATTAAATCTTTTTGTTGAGGGTTTTTGGGTAATTGGATTACTCCAATCACTCGTTTTTGTTACCATTGTAGACTATTACACCGAATCTAAACACGCAAGTAAGTATTTTTCTGCTACAGTTAAAACAAACATGAGACAAACCAATGGCAAATGGCGGCCTGTTGATATGCCTATTGGTGGTTGGAATTCCAAGATTCAAGGTAATGATCCATTTGCGGAATTTCATGACGAATTTTTTGAAAAAGAAATGAGACAAAACGATCCATTTTACGCTCATGAAGTTGATAACATTTGGCATGGAACGCACTTAGACTCGAGTTCTGAGGAGTATTGGAAATAAAAAAATGGTTAAATTATCTATGTCTCTAATACCTTACCAATTGAAAGACCGTCTGAAAGTGAATGGTTTTTCAGACGGCCTTTAGTAATACATAAGGAATAGATATGAAAACATTATTCGGTGTATTGATGAGTATGGTGGTTTTGGCAGCTTGTACATCTCCTTCAGTATCTCAGCCTGGACAAGCCTCTAAATCGCAGGTACAAACTCAACAAACGGCGCAGCCTACTTTAGCCGCCAAATGGCGTGTTGTCGCTTTCAATAAATTCACCGAAAAAGATTTGGCCGGTACTGATGCCTATCTGGATTTGAGCGAGATGCCTAAGGCGTATGGCAAGATGGGGTGTAACGGTATGATGTTTCAAGCCAATACGATTGGTTCGGACAAAATTGATTTTGGCCATATTGCGGTAAGCATGATGCTGTGTGAAAACATGAAGCTGGAAGATGCGTTTTTGCGCAAACAAAGCGTGTGGAACTATCGTTTTGACGGTAACGATTTGATTTTAGAACAAAAAGGCATCAGTATCCGTTTGCGCCGTGAATAATCTTAAAGGCCGTCTGAAAATAAATATTTCAGACGGCCTTTTGAATCTTTATAATAAGCCCTATTTGAAACTGATACCGAATATCAAGGAAACCTATTATGGCAGCTTCTCCAGAAGCCAAGTTTACCGAAGAAAAAGTCTTGTGGATCAAACACCATACGCCTAAGTTGATGACTTTTGCCATCAGCCGCCCCGAGTCCTACCGTTTTTCGGCAGGGCAGTTTTCGCGCCTTGGTTTCCGTGACGGCGAGGGCTTTATTTGGCGCGCGTATTCTGTCGTGTCTGCCGAATACGCCGATACGCTTGAGTATTTCGCGGTGTTAATCGAAGGCGGTCCGATGTCGACGCGTTTTGCCGCGATGAAAGAGGGCGATACTATTTTGCTGGATAAAACGGCTACCGGTTTCCTCTTGCCCGAGCGTTTCCCCGACGGAAAAGATTTGGTCATGCTCTGCACGGGTTCCGGCATTGCGCCTTTCCTCTCCATTATCGAGCAGCCTGAAATCTGGCAGCGTTTCGATCGTTTGGTTTTGGTGCATTCAGTTTCTTACGGCGACGAGTTGATTTTCAACCAACGCCTTGCCGATTTGAAAGGGCATCCGCTTATTGAAGAATATTTCCATAAATTCACTTTTGTTCCGGTTACCACGCGTGAGGAAACGGAAGGCGCATTGAGCGGCAAACGGATTCCCGAATTGCTGAAGAATAGCGGCTTGGAAGAGAAAGTCGGCTTCAAGTTCACCAAAGCGGATACGCGCTTTATGGTCTGCGGCAATCCGGCAATGGTCAAAGACACTTTCCAAGCCCTAATGGATTTGGGCTACGCCATGCACCGCAACCGCATCCCCGGCGAAATCATGATGGAAAATGGTTTTTAACAGATAAATGGTCAAAGGCCGTCTGAAAGTTTCAGACGGCCTTCAATATTAAATAAATATAAACCGAAAAACAGAGAAAATATGAATATCAAACAATTGATCCAAGCCCTGCCCAAAGCCGAGTTGCACGTCCATATCGAAGGGACGTTCGAGCCGGAGTTGATGTTTGAAATCGCCAAGCGCAACCACATAGCGATTCCTTATGAAAATGTCGATGCGGTACGGCAGGCTTATGATTTTCACAATTTGCAGTCGTTTTTGGATATTTATTATGCCGGTGCCGGCGTATTGTTGCATGAGGCGGATTTTTATGATTTGACCCGCGCGTATCTTGAGCGTTGCCATGAAGACAATGTCGTGCATACGGAAATATTTTTCGATCCGCAAACCCATACTGCGCGTGGCGTGGCGTTTGAAACCGTAATTAACGGCATTATCCGCGCCTGTCGTGAAGCCGGGCAGCAATGGGGCATAAGTACGCGTTTGATTATGTGTTTCCTGCGGCATTTGTCGGAAGAAAGCGCATTTGAAACCTTAAATCATGCTTTGCCTTATAAAGAACACATCATCGGCGTAGGCTTGGATTCGAGCGAGCTGGGGCATCCGCCGTCTAAGTTTGGGCGTGTGTTTGCGCAGGCGCGGGCGGAGAGTTTGTTGACGGTGGCACATGCCGGAGAAGAAGGCCCGCCGGAATATGTTTACGAGGCTTTGGACTTGCTGCATGTCCGCCGTATCGATCATGGCGTACGGGCGGAAGAAGATGAGGCCTTGATGGCACGTTTGATTGCAGAGCAAATGCCGTTGACCGTTTGCCCGTTGAGCAATTTGAAATTAAAAGTGTTCCCTGAAATGGCAAAACACAATTTGCGCCGTATGTTGCAACGCGGCGTATTGGTAACCGTCAATTCCGATGATCCGGCGTATTTCGGCGGCTATATGAACCGCAATTTTGAAGTACTTGCCGAGGCTTTGGATTTGAGTGCGGAAGAAATCAAAACCTTATGTGCCAATTCGTTCCGCGCTTCGTTTTTGAGTGAGGTGGAAAAGGAAGAGTGGATACGGAAGATTGAAAGTTTTAATGTTGAATCATGATAAAAGGCCGTCTGAAAGTTTCAGACGGCCTTTATTGATGGCGGTTAATAGTCGACTTTGATTTTGGGCGTTTCCTGTGCGGCTTTGTATTCTTCTTCCAATTCAAAGCGCAGCGGATACAAATTCAATTTTTCCATCAGCAGGCGGTCGCCGTCTTCGTCCGGATTGCCCGTAGTCAGCAGCTTGTCGCCGTAGAAAATCGAGTTTGCGCCAGCCATAAAACACATGGCCTGCATGGATTCCGGCATATTGCTGCGGCCTGCGGAGAGGCGGACGTAGCTATGCGGCATGGTAATGCGTGCGACGGCGATGGTGCGGACAAATTCCGTCCAGTCCAAATCTTCGGCATCGGCCAGCGGCGTGCCTTCTACTTTAACCAACTGGTTAATCGGCACGCTTTCGGGTTGCGGGTCGAGGTTGGCAAGGCTGGCAATCAGGCCTGCGCGTTCGGCGCGGGTTTCGTTCATGCCGACGATACCGCCGCAGCAGACTTTCAAACCGGCATTGCGGACTTTGCCCAAAGTATCCATGCGGTCTTCGTGTTTGCGGGTGTGGATGATGTCGTTGTAGCGTTCGGGGTCGGTGTCGAGGTTGTGGTTGTAGTAGTCCAAACCGGCTTTTTTGAAGTCTTCAGCCATGCCGTCTTCGAGCATGCCGAAGGTGCCGCACACTTCCATGCCCAAGCCTTTCACCGCGCTGATGATTTCGGAAACAACAGCCACGTCTTTGGGTTTGGGTCCGCGCCATGCTGCGCCCATGCAGAAACGGCTGGCGCCGCGCGATTGGGCAATTTTGGCTTTTTCGACGATTTCGTCCACATCCATCATCTGCTCTTTGCCCAGATTGGTGTTGTGGTGTGCCGATTGCGGGCAGTAGGCGCAGTCTTCGGGGCAACCGCCGGTTTTGATGGAGAGCAGGGTGGAAAGTTGGATTTCGCGCGGGTTGAAGTTTTCGCGGTGGATTTCGGCGGCTTGGAAAACGAGGTCGAGAAAAGGCAGTCCGAACAAGGCCTCGACATCGCATTTTTTCCAATAACGCGCAGTCGGATGCGGCTTGCGCTCGGTTTGACGGCGCAAGGCTACGGGAGATACGGTCATAGTGTGTTCTTTCGTGTTTACAGCGACGCAGTGTCGCTGACGGCTTGACTGCCGGCGCAATGACGGCAGCAGCAGGTTTGAAATCAATATAAAAGGCCGTCTGAAACGGCGCAGCAAGTGTAACGCTTTTGATAATGTAGGGCAAATGTTTCAGACGGCCTGAAATATGGTTTGCCCGGGTTTGCTATAATCGCATTTTTAATTTTTCCGTTTTCTTATGAACGCGCCCAAAGCCTTCGCCGTACTCGGCCCGACCGCCGGCGGTAAAACCGCACTGGCCTTAAATATTGCCCAATCGTTGCCGGTGGAAATCATCAGTTTGGATTCCGCGCTGGTGTATCGCGGCATGGACATCGGTACGGCCAAACCGACTGCCGAAGAGCTTGCCGCCGTACCGCATCATTTGATTGATATTATCTCGCCGCTGGAAAGTTACAGCGCGGCGGATTTTGTCGGCGACTGCGTGCGCTTGGTGAACGAAATACATGAGCGCGGACGCTATCCGCTGATTGTCGGCGGTACGATGATGTATTTCCACGCGCTGACAGAAGGTTTGAACGATTTGCCCAGTGCGGATGCGGCGGTGCGCGCGCAGCTTCAGTCGGAAAAAAACGAACACGGTCTGGCAGGCCTGTATCGCCGTTTGCAGGAAGTTGACCCGATTACGGCAGGCCGTCTGAAAGCCAATGACAGCCAGCGTATTGAACGCGCTTTGGAAGTCTATCTTCTGACCGGCAAGCCTTTGAGCGAACATTTCACAGAGCAGAAGCAGGCTGCGCCCTTATTGGATTTATGCACGGTTGCCCTTATCCCCGAAGACCGCCATTTGTTACACCAGCAAATCGAAAAACGCTTTTTAAATATGCTGGAACACGGTTTTCTCGATGAAATGCACGGCTTACGCCGTGATTATCCGCAGCTGCATGCCGATATGCCGTCTATGCGCTGCGTGGGCTACCGTCAGGCTTGGGATTATCTCGAAGGCGAAACCGATTATGACACATTTGTCGAAAAAGGCATTATCGCCACGCGCCAGCTTGCCAAGCGCCAGTTGACCTGGTTGCGGAAAATTCCTTTGGCGCATACGTTAGATTCTTACGCAGACGGCGATTATGTTCAGACGGCCTTAGCCTTGGCGCGTCAGCATTTTCAGGAATAATCCATGCTGAACACGCCACCACTTGCGCCTAAAACATTGGCCGCGCTAAAAGAATTGGGTATTTGTACACGGGAAGATTTACAGGAAATCGGCGCAGTCCGCGCATTTCTATTACTGAAAGCGTCTGGTTTGACCGTAACCAAAAGCACTTTGTGGCAACTGGATGCGCTGGTTTCGGGTGTGGATGTTCGACATATTTCCGAGGAGAGAAAGACGGAGCTGGGCGAGGCTTTGAAAAACCATCCGCCTGTTGCCGTTTTCCCTTCTCAAAACGATATGGAAGCCTTTATGCGGCTGGCGATAGAACAGGCCAGACAATCGGCGGCATTGGGCGAAGTGCCCGTTGGCGCGGTCATCGTATATCAAGGCAAGGCAATCGCAGCGGCACACAATACCTGCATTGGCGACCACAATGTCAGCCACCACGCCGAAATCAACGTGCTTGCCGCCGCTGGCAAAGCCTTGCAAAACTACCGCTTGGAAGACTGCGACGTGTACATTACCTTAGAGCCTTGCTCCATGTGCGCATCTGCCTTGATACAGGCACGGGTCGGGCGCGTGATTTATGGCGCAGCCGAAGCCAAAACCGGCGCGGCAGGCAGCGTGGTCGATTTGTTTGCCGACAAACGTCTGAACAAGCATACCGCAATTTTGGGCGGTATATTGGCAGAAGAATGCCAAAGCGTATTGCAGGATTTTTTTGCGGCCAAACGTAAGGCCGTCTGAATTTCAGACAGCCTGTCAGCAAAAACACTTTATTTTAAATTTTCAGATTTCCCATGTCAGTCGATCATTACGAAAACTTCCCTGTCGGCTCCATTGTGCTGCCGCGCCGTTTGCGCAAGCCGGTTCACGCCGTTTACGCTTTTGCGCGAACGGCGGACGATATTGCCGACGAAGGCAATGCCGAAGCAGCCGAACGCCTGCGCCAACTGGACAAACTGAAGGCAGAGTTAGACCGCATTGCACAAGGCAGGAAGCCGCAAACGGCATTGATGCAGCGTTTGTACAACGAAGCGATTGAGCCGTTTCAATTACCGTTGCAGCCGTTTTATGATTTGCTGGCGGCGTTCAGCCAGGATGTGGTCAAAATCCGTTACGAAAACTTTGGGGAATTGATTACCTATTGCCGCTTGTCCGCCAATCCGGTGGGGCGCATTATGCTGCATTTGTACGGGCAAACCGATGAAGTGAGCATGGCGCAAAGTGACGGCATTTGCACTGCCTTGCAGCTGATTAATTTCTGGCAGGACGTGGCGGTAGATTGGCAAAAAGGACGCGTGTACATCCCTCAGGAAGATTTGCAGAAGTTCAAAGTCAGCGAAGAGCAGATTGCGGCCGGTAAAGCCGATTTTGCTTTTCAACGATTGATAGCGCACGAGTGCCAACGTGCCTTTCAAATGCTGAAGGCAGGCTCGCCGTTGGGCAAAACCCTCAAAGGACGAATCGGTTTTGAGCTGCGCATGATTATTGTCGGCGGCCAGTTGATTTTGCAGAAGCTGGACGGTTGCAAATATGACGTATTTAACCAGCGCCCGCTGTTGGATAAAAAAGACTGGATGATTATCATCAAACGGGCTTTGATGAAGAAATAAAAAAAGGCCGTCTGAAATGGATGTTTCAGACGGCCTTGATGTTTTCGATTAGCGGTTTTTCAAACGGTTGATGCGGTTGTCCAAAGAAGGATGGGTACTGAACCAAGAATCTTTGGCTTCGCTAGCAATGCCCATTGCGGTCATGGTTTGCGGCAAATCGCTGGTACCGCCTTTTAAGCGTTGCAGGGCGGCAATCATTTTCGGCGCGCCCACCAGTTTTGCAGCGCCCGCATCGGCGCGGTATTCGCGTTGGCGGCTGAACCACATCACAATGATGCTGGCGAGGAAGCCGAATACGATTTGCAATACCATGCTGACCATGAAATATGTACCCTGCGACGTACTGCCGTCATTGTTGCGCGCCACCATGCTGGAAACGATACGCGCCAAGAAGACGACAAAAGTATTTACAATACCTTGAATCAGCGTCAGCGTTACCATATCGCCGTTGCCGACGTGCGCCATTTCATGCGCCAAAACGGCTTCGACTTCATCGCGGGTCATGTGGTCGAGCAGGCCGGTGCTGACAGCGACGAGCGAGCTGTTTTTGGTTGCGCCGGTTGCAAAGGCGTTAGGCTCGGGAGAGTCGTAAATGGCGACTTCCGGCGTTTTCAGATTCCATTGGCGGGCTTGCGCTTCAACAGTTGCCAACAGCCAAGCTTCTTCTTCGCTTTGGGGCTGGTCGATGACGACGGCGCCGACCGAATGTTTGGCGATGGTTTTCGACATCAGCAGGGAGACAATCGAGCCACTGAAGCCGACGACTGCGGAATAAGCCAACAGGCTGCTGACTTGGTCGGTGCTGTTGATGCCCAAGATGGCCAAAATAACACGGATGACAACCAGAACTGCGATATTGGTTGCGATAAATAAGAAAATGCGTTTCACCGATTATTCCTTTTTAGTGTGGTTTGTGAGGTGATTTTTATATGGGCGCATTGTCTCAAAAACTCTATAGAGAGAAAACAGCGCAATAGGCAAAGGTATGCAAATTCAAAGCAATTGAAGCAAAGGCCGTCTGAAAAAGCAGTATTTATGATTAAAAACAGCTTTTCAGACGGCCTGTATTGCAAACGGATATTATTTTCCGAATTCTTTCAGCCAGTCTCGCGCTACCAAAAATTGATTTAATGCGGCTTCTGGAGAACCTTCTTCCGGTGCATATTGATACTCAAAGCGTACCAAAGGCGGCATGGACATCAAAATGCTTTCCGTACGGCCGCCGCTTTGCAGACCGAACAGCGTGCCTCTGTCCCAAACTAAGTTAAATTCCACATAGCGTCCGCGACGGTAGAGTTGGAAATCGCGTTCACGTTCTCCATAAGGCGTATTTTTGCGTTTGGCCACAATCGGCAGATACGCTGCGATATAGCCTTCCCCAACTGCCTTGATAAAATTCAAGCAGGTATCGAAATCCCAGCGGTTTAAATCGTCAAAAAACAGGCCACCCACGCCGCGAGTTTCGTTACGGTGTTTTAAATAGAAATATTCGTCACACCATTGTTTGAATTCAGGATAAACCGATTCGCCAAATGGCGCGCATACGTCCCGCGCCACTGTGTGCCAATGTACGATATCTTCTTCAAAAGGATAAAACGGCGTCAAATCAAAGCCGCCGCCAAACCACCAAACCGGCTCGGCATTTTCAGGATAGGCAATAAAAAAGCGCACATTGGCATGGCTGGTTGGGACATAAGGATTTTTCGGATGAATGACCAGCGACACGCCCATGGCTTCAAACGCCGCGCCTGCCAATTTCGGACGATGGGCCGTGGCAGAAGCCGGCATTTTTGTTCCCTTTACATGCGAAAAATTCACACCTGCCTGCTCGAATACTGCGCCGTTTTTCAATACGCGGGTTTCGCCGATGCCCAGTTTCCCAGTCCATGCTTCATGCACAAATTTGGCTTCGCCATCTTCTTGCTTCAGAGCGGCGCAGATTTGGTTTTGCAGTGTTTTGAGGAGGGTTAGAACGGATTCTGTGTGCATGATATATCCTTGATGGTTTCGTACTTACAAAATGATGGGGCGGAAGATGATTTAAGCTGTTGAAACTGAGTGTTATCTTTCTATTGCTTTGTTATGGGTAAATTTTTGCATGTGCCTATCTTGCAATCAAGCTTTACTCATCAGCAATAGATTGAAAGGTATCGATGATGTCATGATACCTTTCAGACGGCCTTGATTTATTCGGTAAAAAAGGTATGTGCGCCCAAATAGTTTTTGGCGTAAAACGGAGTGGAAAGTTTTTCGGTTTTGATGGTTTTGCCGCTGCTGGGGGCGTGGATAAATTCGCCGTTGCCGATGTAGAGGCCGACATGGGAATATTTGTGTGCGCCGCCGGTATTGAAAAAGACAAGATCGCCGGCTTTTAATTTGCCGTCGGGAATTTTTCGGCTGGCTGCGGCCATATCACGCGCGGTGCGTGGCAGATTGACGTTGAGGGCGTTTTTATAGACGAATTGGATCATGCCGCTGCAGTCAAAGCCTGTGGCTGTGGTGCTGCCGCCCCATTTGTAGGGTGTACCGATCAGGCCTAGGCTGTGGAGCATTAATTCCTGCGAACCTTGGGTTCGGTCGATATGTGAAATGCGGACAGGTTGGATTGTTCTGGCGGTTGTTTGCGGCTTGTGGGATTTGTGCTTACCGGTGGTGCCGCAGGAGGCCAACAACAGGCTGGCGGTACAAACAAATAAGGTTTTACAGATGAGTCGAGACATGGTGAATTCCTCTGGCTGCATAATTTCTGTTTTCAGACGGCCTCTATAATAATCCTTCTATGGGCAGGATGGACAGGATTTTTGAAGTCATCCGTTTCCAGAACTTGGCTTCGGGTTCGTGTGCGTAAGTTCGTTTTTCGCTTGGGTCATACCAGTATAGTTTGTTGTAATTGCCAAGCGTTACCTGATAGGCATAGCTTGGGGTAGTTGTAACGAGGGTGCGCTGCATTTGGCCTGCGATTTCGGGGCTTTCGATGACGACACCCATTTCGGTATTGAGGCGTGCGGAGCGTGGGTCGAGGTTGAATGAGCCGATGAAAATGCGTTTCTCGTCCACGATGAAAGTTTTGGCATGCAAGCTGGTGGCGGAGCTACCGGTCAAGCCGCGGTCTTTGGAGGTCGGAACGGCGTGGTTGGGTTGAAGCTCATAGAGTTTAACTCCGGCTTTAAGCAAGGGCTTGCGGTATTTGACGTAGCCGGAATGGACGGCGGCAACGTCGGTCGCCTGGAGGGAATTGGTCAGAACGGTAACATCCACGCCGTTGTGAATCAGCTTTTCTATGGCCTTGACGCCTGATTTTGTAGGTACAAAATAAGGGGAGACAAGGTAAACGCTTTTTTCTGGTTGCTTGAGGGCGTCTTGCAGGCGTTCGGAAATAGGCGGTTTGTGCCGGTCGCGGTCTAAGCCTTTGGCCGGGTCATCGCTGATCAGGCGTGTGCTGACGCTTTGCCACTCCATAAGGTTGCTCTGCATTTTTTGATAGAGGTTGGAGTGTTCTATGCTTTGACGGTAGCGGATGAGCGTTTGATTTTTATCTTGGTCGGTGTAATTGAGCTCTGCCAATCCTTTTTGCAGATTTCCCCGTTTGATGATGCTGGTCGCGTTGTAGGCGGAATGGCTTGCCCAATAGCGGTCGAAGTCTTGGGAAACTTCGGTTACGACGCGGCCTGTGGCGAGGATATCGAGGTCGGCAAAGATGGTATCGTCGTTAACCTTAAAATATTCGTCGCCGATATTGCGTCCGCCCAAAATGGTGGCACGGTTGTCGGCGGTAAACGATTTGTTGTGCATTCGGCGGTTGAGTCGCGGAAAATCGGCAACGTAGCCGAGTGCACGCCATTTTCTGAAAATAAAGGGATTAAACAGACGGACTTCGATATTGGGATGATTGTCGAGTGCCAGCAGGAGATCATCCATGCCGTTGGTGTTGTTGTCGTCCAGAAGCAAACGCACACGGACGCCGCGCTCGGCCGCGCGATGAATCAGGTTCAACAGAAGCTTGCCGGAGATGTCGTTGTGCCAGATATAGTACTGCAAATCGAGGGTATGGTCGGCGGATTCAATCAGGGCAGCACGGGCAACAAAGGCTTCGTGGGCATCGTTCAGCAGATAGATATGGGAAACATCGGTATTGGAGGATGTAGAAGGAATACCTAATGCACTGTCCAGCCGCGGCGTTGCAGGTATGTCAAGATAACTGCTTTGGGTGCGTTCGTCCAATGAAGGCAAAAACGCGGCACAACCGCCCAATAGCAGGGTATAAAGAAAGGGAAGATGAAATTTCATGGGGAACCGGTACAAACAATCCCTACCTAAATGACATTTAGGCAGGGATTGAATTGAAATTAGGTTGCTTGAATCAGCTTAGAAGGCAACATAATTTGCCGGATTGACCGGTTTGCCGTTTTGACGGATTTCAAAGTGCAACTGGGTACGAGATGCATCGGTATTACCCATGTGCGCAATGGTTTGACCGCGTTTAACGGTTTGGTTTTCATTAACCAGCAGGCGTTGGTTGTGGCCGTATGCGCTCAAGAATGAGGAGTTGTGTTGGATAATGACCAAGTTGCCGTAACCGCGCAAGCCTGAGCCTGCGTAAACGACTTTACCGTCTGCCGCTGCAACAACCGGCTGGCCTTGCGTACCGGCGATATCTACGCCTTTGTTGCTGCCGCCGAAGTTGGCGATAACGTTACCGGTAGTCGGACGCTGCCATGTGATGCCGCTGACGTTGCGGCTGCTGCCGGTAGACACGGTTGGTGTATTGGCAGGAGTGCTTGGAGCCGGAGCAGTGGTTGTCGTTGTTGGAGTAGAAGGTTTGCTTGCAGAAGCTGCAGGTGCAACGTAGCCCTCAGGTTTCACGCGCAGGGTTTGACCAATGCTGATGGTATTGTCGGCTAAGTTATTCCATGCACGCAGATTGTCTTGGGTAATGTTGTAGCGTTTGGAGATGTTGTAAACGGTATCACCACGAACAACAGTATGTGTCGCTGCATTAATATCAACAGGCGCATAAGAAGGCGTGTAAGTGCCGGTGCTGCCGCTGTTATATGTTGGAGCAGGTGTACTTGCCGGCGGAGTGTATGGAGCATCTGCCACTGGGCTGGTGTTGGTATTGTAAGGCGCTGCACCGTAAGGATTGTCAGCGGTAGAGCTTGTTGTTGAACCACCGCTTTGTGTGCCGACGACTACAGGAGCCGGTTGTTGGCTGGCACAGGCTGCAAGTAATAAAACCAAAGCTGCCGATCCGGCATAAGATACACTTTTTTTCAACATGTTAATGACTTTCGTATTCGGGTAATTGTTCTCGTCGAGGCATATCATAATAAAAATATGCTTGTTTCTCAAGTGTTCGGCTGTTAGGGACTGTTAAGGCGCAGGGATTTCTGACCAAAAGGAAGCGGTTTGCTCCATTTGTCCGTAGGCAGTCAAATCGACTTGCAGGGGGGTAATCGTGATGAAGCCGGACGCGCATTCGCCAAAGTCGGTACCTTCTTCGCTGTCGGAAACATCGCCGACCGGCCCAATCCAATAAATTTGTTCGCCACGTGGATTATACATGGGAACAATGCTTTGTTCATGATGACGGCGGCCGAGCCGTGTAATTTTTATGCCTTGGATATCCTCAGGTGCGACGGCAGGGATATTGATGTTCCATAAGATGGGTTCGGAAATAGGGCGTTTGAGAAAGTAGGAAAGCAGTATCCAAGCGGCTTTTTCCGCAGTCTCCCAATAACGGCCGCTGGAATCTGCGAGCGAGAAAGCAATGGCGGGAATGCCCATCAGGTAGGCTTCCGTCGCGGCGGCAACCGTACCGGAATAAAGCGTATCGTCGCCCATGTTTGCGCCGTTGTTAATGCCGGACAAGACTAAGTCGGGTTTGAAATCGGCAAGGGCATGCTGGCCGACATGAATGCAGTCGGTCGGGGTACCATTCACATAGTAAAACCCGTTTTCCGCCTGTTTCAGTTGTAAAGGACGGTCTAAAGTCAGGGAATTGCTGACGCCGCTGCGATCGCGTTCGGGCGCAACCACCCTGACATTAGCAAATTCTGCGCACACTCTTGCCAAAACAGCCAAACCAGGCGCAAGATAACCATCGTCGTTTGAGATTAATATGTTCATGTGACAATATTGTGTCTATCGGTAAGATGGGCGGTATTGTACTGGTTTGCTTGAGCGATTGTCCATGAATCGGCAACGTTTGGGCGGAAAGGATAATAATGAAACATTATGAGTTAGACCCCAAAGCTTTATTGGGCGGCGTGATTGCTTCAGACGGCAATCAGGAGATTGTTCAGCTTTCACTGCAGAAGGATAATGAAATTCCGGCCTATGAGGCGGATGCGATTATTTTGCTTTTAGTTTTAAACGGAAAAGCCGAAATCAAAACGGTGGACGCAGTTTTGCAAACCGAAGGCTTACAAGTTATCCGTCTTGAACCGATGGAAGCGCACAGCATTCGCGCCTTGGCCGATAACACCAATATTTTGGTTATCAAACAATTAATTCACGAAACCGGTCTCAGCAAACGTTTGAGATTTGGAAGTTGCTGTCTGTAATGGCAATAAAGGCCGTCTGAAAAGTTTCAGACGGCCTTTTTAAAATCAACTAGATTTATTTCAAACCTTTTTTCACCAAGTCTTCATAACCGCCATGGTTGGTTACGTTAGTGTAGCCGGCTTTTTTCAGCTCAGTCAGCGCGGCTTCTGCACGGCGGCCGCTGCGGCAGTAGAGGTTTACCGGTGCATTTTTATCCGGGCTGACAGATTTGATGCGGTCAACGATTTGGTCATGCGGAATATTGAGTGCACCTTGCAAGTGGCCTTCTTTAAATTCTTCGGCAGAGCGGACATCAATCCAAACGCCTTTTGCTTTTGCAGGTTGTGCCGCGCTTTTTTCAACTTTAGGCAAAGAGGCTGCAGAAGCGGCCAAAGGAGTGGCAACAGCAGCGACAAAAAGTACGGCGGTCAGCAGTTTCTTCATGGTTCAATCTCCTATTAGACAGAAAATAATATGATAACTTTATCAGTTTAGCATTTCATCAGGCCGTCTGAAAGGGGAGTCGGCTTTCAGACGGCCTGATTTTACAAACCGATTAGCGTTGGGTTTCTACTGCTTCCAAAGCGCGCAAAGCGTAGGTATAAGCGGCACCTGCGTTCAGGGCGATAGCGGTGGCCAATGCGCCGGCGATTTCGCTTTCGGTTGCACCCGCTTTAGCTGCAGCGGCCGCATGCACGCTGATGCAGCTTTCGCAACGTGTGGTAATGGCAACGGCAATGGCGATCAGTTCGCGTGTTTTGGCATCCAGTGCTTCGGCAGCGGCTGCTTGATCTAATGCGCCGTAGGCTTGCAGCATTTTAGGATGGTTTTTACCCAGTTCGCCGAATGATTTTTTTACCAAGGCGGTATGTTCAGGCCAGTCTTTAAACATGATATGTCCTTTCTTAATGTGAGTGGATAAGATAAAAAATCCTATCCGTTTGTGTTTGGTGTGTGTATTATTGCAATAATTGGAAGATTTAAATCGTCAAAACATCTCATTTATTGGTAAAAAATACTATGGATATTTTGGATAGGCTGGTCGAATTGGCGCAGGTAAAAGGCAGCGTGGATGTTCAATGTCTGTTTCGGGGGGAATGGTATGTGCGGCATGAACCAAAGCGTGCGCATGGTTTGGTGCATATCGTAACTTCCGGTTCGGGTTATATCCGAATTGATGGGGAGCAAGAGGCCAGGCTGCTGAGTGCTGGGGATATCATTTTTTTCCCGCGCAGCGTAGGGCATACTTTGAGCAGCGATAGCAGTTGTGAAAATCTCGGCGTCAACGTGCTGACGAGTGAAAAAGGTGCATTTAAAGTCAAGGAGAGTCATGCAGGAGGCGATGCGGCTTTGCATCTTTTCTGCGCGCGGTTTGAATATGAAGCGCAGGCGGATATTATGGCAGGGCTGCCTGATACGGTTTTACTGAATATCAACCATCCTTCTTTGCAGTATTTGGTGGCATTGTTGCAGTATGAGAGCGGTCAGGCTTTGTCTGGCTCGGTAGCGGTTGTGAACGCATTGGCTTCGGTATTGTTGGTATTTCTACTTCGAGCCAGCCTGGAGAAAAATGGGGAAGCGCAATTAAGTGGTTTGCTGAATGGTTGGCAGGATAAACGCTTGCGGAATCTGCTTCAGGCAGTAGTGGATAAGCCGGAAGAGGAATGGAATATCGAGAAAATGACCGCGATAGCCAACTTATCTCGCGCCCAGTTGATGCGGGTATTCAAGCAGCAGACGGGAACAAGCCCGCATGCCTTTGTAAACAGTATCCGCTTGCAACAGGGGGCATTATTGTTGAAACAGACGGCGGATCCGGTTTTATCGGTTGCGCTCTCAGTCGGTTTTCAATCGGAAACGCATTTTGGCAAGGCATTTAAAAAGCAATATGGGATATCGCCGGGGCAATATCGTAAGAATGATCGTACTGATGAAGCGGCGGTACAAGCGGAAGAAATGCCGATTTACTTTATTTGAACAGATGATAAAAGGCCGTCTGAAAGTGTAAAAATGAAATCTAGGATTTCTAAAACACTTTTCAGACGGCCTTAATTTTAAAACATATCAATCAAACAGAATCAGTCCAGTTTTTTGAAATGACGGCGACGTTCCAATTCGCTCAGGTAGCGTTTACGCAGGCGGATGGATTGTGGCGTAATTTCAACCAGTTCGTCATCGTCGATGAATTCAACTGCACCTTCCAAAGTCAATTTGATTGGCGTAGTCAGGCGCACGGCTTCATCTGTACCGCTGGCACGGACATTGGTCAGTTTTTTACCTTTCAGAGGGTTTACCACCAAGTCGTTGTCGCGGCTGTGAATACCGATAATCATGCCTTCGTAGACTTTATCGTTTGGAGAAACGAACATACGGCCGCGGTCTTCCAAGTTCCACAGGGCGTAAGCAACGGCTTCACCTTGCTCTTGAGAAACCAGTACGCCGTTGTGACGGCCGGGCATATCGGGTTTAACCGGTGCGTAGTCGTCAAAAACGTGGCTCATCAAGCCGGTACCGCGGGTCAGGGTCAGGAACTCGCCTTGGAAACCGATCAGGCCGCGGGCAGGAATGTGGTACTCCAAGCGGGTACGGCCATTGCCGTCGCTTTCCATATTGGTCAGTTCGCCACGGCGGCGGCCAAGCTCTTCCATAACGGCGCCTTGGTTTTCATCAGGTACGTCCACGGTCAGGTTTTCGTAAGGCTCGCATTTTTGGCCATTGATTTCACGGAATACCACGCGCGGTTTGCCTACTGCCAATTCAAAGCCTTCGCGGCGCATGTTTTCCAACAAAATGGTCAGGTGCAATTCGCCACGGCCGGAAACGCGGAATACATCAGCGTCGGCAGTATCTTCAACACGCAGGGCAACGTTAGTCAGCAATTCTTTTTGCAGACGGTCGCGGATTTGGCGGGAAGTCACGAATTTGCCTTCAGTACCGGCCAAAGGAGAAGTGTTGACCATAAAGTCCATGGTCAGGGTCGGCTCGTCCACGCTTAACATAGGTAAGCCTTTAGGATTGTCTTTGTCGGTAATGGTTACGCCGATACCGATGTCTTCGATACCGGAAATAATCACGATGTCGCCGGCTTCGGCTTCTTCCAAAGGTACGCGTTCCAAGCCTTGGAAACCTAACAGTTGGTTGATACGGCCCTGGGCAACTTGTTCTTCATGATTCATGACGGCAACGACTTGGCCGGGTTTGATGCGGCCGTTCAGGATGCGGCCGATACCGAGGCGGCCGGTGTAGTTGTCGTAGTCCAGTTGGGAAATTTGAAGTTGCAGCGTTGCGTCTGCGTTGCCGCTTGGAGGAGGCGTGTGTTTCAAAATGGTCTCGAACAGAGGGCGCATATCGCTGCTCTCGTCGTTTTCATCCAATTTGGCAAAGCCGGACAGGCCGGAAGCATAGACGATAGGGAAGTCCAATTGTTCGTCGGTTGCGCCCAAATTGTCGAACAATTCGAATGTTTGGTCGATAACCCAGCTTGGACGGGCAGACGGTTTGTCGATTTTGTTGATGACAACGATAGGTTTCAGACCCAAAGCCAAAGCTTTTTTGGTCACGAAACGGGTTTGCGGCATAGGGCCTTCTTGTGCGTCAACCAACAGTACGACGCAGTCAACCATGCCCAATACACGTTCCACTTCGCCACCAAAATCGGCGTGTCCCGGGGTATCTACGATGTTGATGTGGTAGCCTTCGTATTCGATGGCGGTATTTTTAGCGAGAATGGTAATGCCGCGCTCTTTTTCAAGATCGTTGCTGTCCATTACGCGCTCTTCTACTTGCTGGTTGGAACGGAATGTACCGGACTGACGCAGCAATTGGTCAACTAATGTGGTTTTGCCATGGTCGACGTGGGCGATGATGGCAATATTGCGGATTTGTTTCATGATAATTTATGTGTTTCAGCTAGGTGCTTAAAAAAAAGATAACTGGTAATTATAGCACGATTCCTAAGTGTTGACGGAGTAGAAGATTCAAAAAAGTGAGGCAAAAGCAGTTGAGAATAATTCATAATTAAATTTGATTGATTTTGTTGGGTTATTTGCTTTTATTTATGGTTAACGAATGTAAATGTTTTTGAATGATTCAATGGATTCTTAATATCAATGTCAAAAAAATGTTATTAAAAACAGGGAATTAATTTTTCAGACGGCCTTTTAGACGGGTTAAATTTTTTGATAATTGTTTGTATTTTAAATAGAAAATTTGTCAAAAGTGCTACTTATGCATACAATTACCTCATTCCATAACAACACACGAATCTTCATTTCGTGATCGTCAACTTTTAAAAGAAAGAGAAAGAATTATGCAAGGCAACCAAGCAGTTATTGATTACATGAACGAATTATTGTCTGGCGAGTTGGCTGCTCGCGACCAATATTTTATCCACTCTCGCATGTACTCCGAATGGGGTTACACCAAACTGTTCGAACGTTTGAACCACGAGATGGAAGAAGAAACCACTCACGCCGAAGACTTCATCCGTCGTATCCTGATGTTGGGCGGTACTCCTAAAATGACTCGTGCCGAACTGAACATCGGTACTGACGTAATCTCTTGTCTGAAAGCAGACTTGAACACTGAATACGAAGTACGCGATGCGTTGAAAAAAGGCATCAAATTGTGCGAAGAAGCTCAAGACTACGTTACCCGCGATTTGATGGTTGCCCAACTGAAAGACACTGAAGAAGATCACGCTCACTGGTTGGAACAACAACTGCGTCTGATCGAATTGGTCGGCGAAGGCAACTACTACCAAAGCCAACTGTAATCTAGCGTATAACATATAAGGAGCTGAATATGAAAGGCGATCGCTTAGTTATTCGCGAGCTGAACAAAAACTTAGGTTTGTTGCTGATTACCATTAACCAATACTTCCTGCATGCCCGCATTTTGAAAAACTGGGGCTTTGAAGAATTAGGTGAACACTTCTTCAAACAATCCATCCGCGAAATGAAATCCGCAGACGATTTAATCGAGCGTATTTTGTTCTTGGAAGGCCTGCCTAATCTGCAAGAATTGGGTAAACTGTTGATCGGTGAATCTACCGAAGAAATCATTGCCTGCGATCTGAAAAAAGAGTATGAAAAACATGATGCTCTGGTTGCAGCCATCGCTCTTGCAGAAGAGCAACAAGACTACGTCAGCCGTGATTTGTTGGAAAAACAAAAAGACATCAACGAAGAACACATTGACTGGCTTGAAACTCAGCAGGAATTGATTGGCAAAGTTGGTTTGCCAAACTACCTGCAAACAGCGGCGCAAGAGGACTAAAACACAAACCACTGCCAAATATAGCAGTCCCTGCTCCCATCGACGGCATATCTTTACGGATATGCCGTTTTCTTTTATGGAAATGCTTAAAGGCCGTCTGAATGTTCAGACGGCCTTGATTTTATATCGCTTTCAAACGGTATAGATAAGTAGTTTCCTTGTTTCTGGCAAACGCCAAAGGATCGGATTCATCTATTGCTTTTTTGTGTTGCGGTTTGGTTTTCAAAATATCAACTACATTGAGCGAGGCCGTCTGAAAGCATTTGTTTAGAAAGTCTTTATCGCGCAAATGCAAATGTTCTGCTAGATCTGAAATAATCAACCAGGCTTCGCCGTTTGGATTTAAGTGCTTGCGTACGCCGTTGAGGAATGCAGCCAGCATGGCATGATTGGGGTCGTAAAGGGCGGTCTCAATAGCGGAGGTCGGTTTTGCCGGCAGCCAAGGCGGATTGCAAACGATAAGGTCGGTGCAAGTTTCGGGAAACAAATCAATCGATTGAATACTGACAGCTTTATCCAAGCCTAAGCGTTCGAGGTTTGCTGTGGCGCAGGCAATTGCTTTGGGGTTGGTGTCTGTGGCAATGATGCCGGGTATGCCTCGTTTGGCCAAAATTGCGGCAATCACGCCTGAGCCGGTGCCGATGTCAAAGGCCGTCTGAATATTGGGAGTGAGTGGTGCTCGGGCGATTAAATCCAAATATTCGCCACGCAGTGGAGAGAATACGCCGAAAGGAACATGGATTTTTCCGTTTAGCTGAGGAATGTCTATGCCCTTTTTGTGCCATTCGTGTGCACCGATAAAGCCCAGTAGTTGATTCAGTGGTAAGAGAAACGGTTTGTCGTTTGGTGTGTCGTAAACATCGCACAGAGCGGAGTAGATGTCAGGTACGCGTGCATTATCCAGTTGAAAATTCGGTTGGATTTCAACGGCAAGCATATTGAGCAAACGGCTTTGCTGAGCCTGTTTCATACGGTGGGTGTGAAAGGCCGTCTGAATATCGGCAGGCGTATCTTTCTTTTTTTCAGACGGCCTGCGGATACGTTTTTTCATTGCGGCCAAGACTTGTTTGGCATTGTGAAAATCGCCAGTCCAAACAGTTGCAGTTTGCGCGTGGGCATTTTTTAAAATTTCTGCTGCGCCTGCTTCTTGGATGTAAACCGCTTGTTTGGGCGGTTTTTGGGTGCTTTCGTTGCGCCATTCGATGTCGGAACGGTTGGTAGGGATGGTGTGGGGCATAATGTGTTTCAAATCGGGAAAATAGAGGATTAGTTTACTATATTTAGGATAGGTTCGGTTTGAGAGAGGCTTTTATTAGTTTAAATTAGACAAAATGTATAAAAAATTCTTAAATTTTAAAATTTGAGCTGATATTTTGATAAAAATAGATTGTCGTTTTGTCTAAAATGAGTATAATGCAAAACCAGAACACAATAATCTTAATCAGATTTGGACAAGGAACATCATGCAATTAGACATTGACCGTTTGGTTGCCTATTTTGGCGGCGTAAACGCGCTGGCCGAAGCCCTGAAACAGCACGACCCGGAAAATGCTGCGACCACAGCGGCTATCTACAAATGGCGTACACGCGGTTCCCTGCCTTTGGCTCAGTTGCAAAAACTGACCGCTTTGGCGGAAGCGCAAGGCAGACCGCTTGATTTGAATGCTTTTTTACAAAAAAATGAATCTCTGGAGAGAACAGAAATGACACAAACCAACCGCGTTATCATTTTCGATACCACCATGCGCGACGGCGAGCAGTCGCCTGGTGCATCCATGACCAAAGAGGAGAAAATCCGTATTGCCCGCCAGTTGGAAAAGATGGGTGTCGATGTGATTGAGGCAGGTTTTGCAGCAGCTAGTCCGGGCGATTTTGAATCGGTTAATGCGATTGCCAAAATCATTACCAAATCTACAGTTTGCTCATTGGCGCGTGCCGTTGAAAACGATGTGCGCAAAGCAGGCGAAGCTGTTTCCCCCGCTCCGAATAAACGTATTCACACTTTTATCGCTACCAGCCCGATCCACATGGAGCACAAACTGAAAATGAAGCCGCAGCAGGTCATCGATGCGGCGGTCAAAGCGGTGAAAATTGCCAAAGAATACACTGACGATGTGGAATTTTCAGCCGAAGACGCAGTGCGTTCGGATTTGGACTTCCTTGCCAAAATCTTTACGGCGGTTATCGAAGCGGGGGCGACTACTATCAACATTCCCGATACTGTCGGCTACTCCATCCCTTCCGTATGGTACGAGCGTATCAGCAACATCATCAAAAGCGTTCCCAATGGCGACAAAGTAGTTTGGTCGACCCACTGCCATAATGACTTGGGTATGGCGGTTGCTAACTCATTAGCTGCTGTTCAGGCAGGTGTGCGTCAGGTGGAATGTACCATCAACGGTTTGGGAGAACGCGCAGGCAATGCCAGCCTTGAAGAAATCGTGATGGCGTTGAAAGTGCGTCATGATTTGTTTGGCTTGGAAACCGGCATCGATACCACGCAAATCGTGCCGGTTTCCAAACTGGTATCTACTATCACCGGCTATCCGATTCAGCCAAACAAAGCAGTAGTCGGCGCAAACGCCTTTGCGCACGAATCAGGCATCCACCAAGACGGCGTGTTGAAACACCCTGAAACCTATGAAATCATGACTGCCGAATCAGTCGGCTGGTCAACCAACCGTCTGACTTTGGGCAAATTGTCCGGCCGTAATGCTTTCAAAACCAAGCTGGCTGATTTGGGCATCGAGTTGGAAAGCGAAGAGGCATTGAATGCAGCATTTGCACGCTTTAAAGAGCTGGCGGATAAGAAACGCGAAATCTTTGATGAAGACTTGCACGCTTTGGTGTCTGATGAAATGGGCAGCCTGAATGCTGAAAGCTACAAATTCATCTCTCAAAAAATCAGCACCGAAACCGGTGAAGAGCCTCGTGCCAATATTGTGTTCAGTATTCGCGGCGAAGAAAAACACGCTACCGCTACCGGTTCCGGCCCTGTTGACGCGATCTTCAAAGCCATTGAAAGCGTGGCTCAAAGTGGCGCAACCTTGCAGATTTACTCTGTCAATGCGGTGACACAAGGTACCGAAAGCCAAGGCGAAACTTCTGTCCGTCTGCAACGTGGCGATCGTGTGGTCAACGGTCAAGGCGCTGATACCGACGTGTTGGTAGCGACTGCCAAGGCCTATCTGTCTGCACTGAGCAAATTGGAATTTGGTCAAGCCAAGCCTAAAGCGCAAGGCAGCGGCATGATTTGATTTATTGAAAAATAAAGGCCGTCTGAAATCGTAGTGATACGTTTCAGACGGCCTTTTTTATTTGGTCAAAAATAGTTTGTTTATTGAAGTTTAAGCAGTCGGTCTTGTTCAACAGACAATACGCCGTTTACTTTCTTGAAATAGGCAATAGCATCTTTAATATTGGTCTTGGAAGATGGACGAATAGCAATGCCGTACAGGTTTTTGTATTCGTAAACCAAAGTTGCACCGGAGGTTTTTACTGCTTTTAGCAATGGCGCGGAACCGGTTTGGGCATCATAGAAGATAATCAGATTGCCGGTTGTATCTTGGGCTTGCTGTTGAGATGGGGTGGCAGTTGATTGAGCTGGAGTGCTTGGGCTTTGGCAGGAACAAAGCAGGGTAGAGAGTAGGACGAATACTAGGGTTTTCATGGTATTAATTCAATTTAATAAAAGACTACGGCCGTCTGAACAATCGTAAAACGAAATCAAAGTTTCCATTTACAACTTTCAGACGGCCTTAGTTCCTTATGCTTCGGGCAATTCCATGGCTAGAACGGTTTGTTCTTGTTTGGCACGGAAGGCCGCCAGTTTTTCAGCCAACTCAGGATTTTCGTTGGCCAAAAGTGAAATGGCAAATAGCGCTGCATTGGCCGCACCGGCTTCGCCAATGGCAAATGTAGCAACAGGAACACCTTTAGGCATTTGCACAATCGAAAGCAGGGAGTCTTCGCCGCGCAGATATTTGCTGGGCACGGGAACGCCTAAGACGGGAACCGTGGTTTTGGCAGCGACCATACCCGGCAAATGCGCTGCGCCGCCTGCACCGGCAATGATGGCTTTGATGCCGCGTTCGCGTGCGGTTTCGGCGTATTCAAACATCAAATCAGGCGTACGGTGTGCAGAGACGACACGCGCTTCGTATTCAACGCCGAATTCTTTGAGAAATTGTGCTGCCTGCTGCATCACCGGCCAATCGCTGTTGCTGCCCATAATAATGCCGACTTGGATCATGAGGAGTTCCTTTTGCTTGAATGGATTAAGGGTAAAAAAATATTCAGACGGCCTTGGAGATGACAAGGCCGTCTGAACGTTTATCTTTGTTTGAGACTGATGGAAGCGCGCTTTGCCGCTTCGCTGTTGGGGAAGCTTTGTATCAGTTTGCGCCATGTGCTGCGGGCGATGTCTTTTTGTTGCAGTTTGTATTGGCACTGGCCGATGCTGTACATGGCATCAGGAGCTTGTGGGCTGTTGCGGAATCGGTTGGCGTAGCGGTTGCCGATTTCGATAACAGATTCGCAGTTGCCCAGACGTTGTTGGCTTTGCAGGAGCAGGTACATATTGCGGCGGGCAATTTCGCTACCGTTGCCACCGTCAGCTTCTTTTAAAATGGCTACTGCGGCAGAGAAGTTGTTACGCTGATAGTATTTTTGCGCTTGATTATAAAGGCGCAATTCGTTTTGTGCGGCTGAGTCTGTTTCAGACGGCACGCCGCCGCCATTTGCCAAATAATTCATTTTCAGCTTGCGGTCGTCCAATCGCTGGGCTTTGGGGTTGGAAACCGAAGTAGTTGGACGTTTGATGTTTCGTTGTTGTTCCAATGTGTGCAAGCGTTGATTTAATTCTTCAACCGTGCGTTCCAGTCGGGCAATTTGTATGCCCAAGTGGTCAATCTGGGTTTGTGCGTCCAAACGCGGATAGGGAATACTTTTTTCATGCAAAGGCTCACGCGGAATATCCGGCAGGACAAAGTTAGGATTGTCGGCAGGTTGGGGAGGATGGGAAACGGCGCACGATGCGGCTAATAGAGTAAGCGGCAAAAGAAACAGGGAATGTGATAATGTTCTCATCGGATTGTGTCGTTTTATTTTTTTAGTAGCAATGTCAAACCGTCGCCGACAGGCAGGGTAATGGGAATAATGCGTGTATCGTGCGGCAGATTTTGGTTGAAATGGCGCAGGATATCCAAGCTGGGCGGATCATTTTCGGCAGCTTCATTCATGACGCGTCCACCCAACAAGATATTGTCGATGGCAATCACACCGCCACTCCGTACCAGTTGCAAACAGCGTTCGAAATATTTCGGCGTAGGTGGTTTGTCGGCATCGATAAGTGCCAAGTCGTAGCTTTCCGATTCGCCTTGCGCAATCAAATCGTCCAAAGTCAGCAAAGCCGGTTGCAGATGAAGCGATATTTTATGCGCTATGCCTGCTGCCTGCCATGTTTCGCGGGCAATATCGGTAAAGGTTACATTGATGTCGCAAGCCGTGATTTTGCCGTCTTCGGGGAGGGCAAGCGCCATGGCGGTGCTGCTGTAACCGGTAAAGACGCCAACTTCCAAATATTTTTTGGCATTCAATAATTTGGCCAACCACACCAACATGGCTGCCTGCTCTTGGGCGATGGCCATCTTTCCCAGACGATGTGATTGGGTACGCTCGCGCAATGCGGTCAAAACGGGATGTTCGGATTGACCGATGCTGTTGAGGTAATGTTGTAATGCCAGATCGGTATTGTGCGTGTTGGTCGTCATGCCGATACGGAATTAGTCTTGATAGTAGGTGTAGGGTTTTTTGTTGACTTTGGCCGCTTCAAATTCGGCCTGTTCAGTCGGATTGAGGGTAACATCCCACAGCAAATGGCGGTTTTCGAGGCGTTGCGCTTCCATTTCGGGATTGTCTTCCATGAGTTTGTCGAGAAATTGGGTAGCTTCGGATTTGTAGTGGTACATGATGTTCTGCCTGAATCGTTGTCAGACCGTCATTATAGCCGATATTTTTTGCCAATACGCTAATTAATCGAACTTCCATAAGGTATAATGGCACGTCTTTTTTAGGCCGTCTGAAGCCTTTGCTCAATGTTTTGCCCCTTCTACGACAGAATATTGTGCAAAGGCTTAAGCCAGACAAGTTTCAGACGGCCTTTTTTATTGTGAAAAGAGCTGCTTATGTTAAAAAAATGGCTGCATAAAGTGTTGCCTAAAAAACACGTCAAATCGTTGCCCGAAAAGGAAATTATCCCGCTTGAGCAACACGGTATCCGCGCGGATATGTTGAGCTTTGCCGCGGAGAAAATTGCCAAACGCCTGCATGAAGCCGGTTTTCAGGCTTATGTTGTGGGCGGTGCCGTTCGGGATTTGTTGCTCGGGGTCGAACCCAAAGACTTTGATATCGCAACCGATGCCACGCCGGAGCAAATCCGCAAAGTATTCCGCCGCAGCCGCATTATCGGCCGCCGCTTCCAAATCGTTCATGTGATGATCGGACCTGAAACTATTGAAGTGACGACGTTCCGCGGTGGCGATAAGGTTCAGCAAAATGCGCAAGGCCGCATTATGAAGGACAATACTTACGGCAGCATTGAAGAAGATGCCATGCGTCGCGACTTTACTTGCAATGCGCTGTATTACGACCCGATTAAAGAGGAGATTTGGGACTTCCATCAGGGTGTGGCTGATGTTGCCGATAAAAAATTGGTGATGATAGGCGATCCTGCCGAACGCTATCAGGAAGATCCTGTCCGTATTCTTCGCGCCGTCCGTTTGTCGGGTAAATTGGGTTTTGAAGTGGAAGAGCAAACCGCTTTGCCGATTGCCGAATATGCAGACCGTCTGAAAAATGAGCCTGTTGCCCGTCTTTTTGATGAAATTCTGAAAATCCTGTTTTCCGGTTATTCTCGTGCCTGTTTGAAGCGGCTAAACGAGTTGGGCATTCCCGAAGGCATTCATCCACTTTTAGATGCCTTGAAAACTGCTGAAGCGGCTGAAAACCGTATGATTATGTTGGCCTTGAAAAATACTGACGAGCGTATCCGTGCGGATAAGTCCGTTTCCGTAGGTTTCGTATTGGCGGCGGTATTGTGGCCGACACTGAACGCTATTTGGCAACGCAATCAAGGCCATGGACAAAAACCTGTCCCTGCATTGATGGATGCGATGAACACCATGCGGGATACGGTAGAGAAAGGTTGGGGCGTACCGCAACGGTTTTCTGCAACCATGCGTGAAATTTGGCAATTTCAGCCGCAATTCGACAATATGCGCGGCGCACGTCCGTATCGCCTGCTATCACAAGCACGTTTCCGAGCCGCTTATGATTTCCTGATTTTGCGTAGCGAGGTTGGCGAGGTTGATAAAGAGATGGCTTCTTGGTGGACAACTTTCCAACATGCTGATGAGGAAACCCGTCAGCAAATGACTGCGGCCAATGATCACAAACGTCAGAAACAAAGTGGATCAACTGATGGCAAACCCAAACGTCGTCGTCGCCGTCCGAAAAAGAAAACCACTGAGGCTTAATAAATTATCAAAATAAGTTTAAGGCCGTCTGAAACGATTAAATCTTTTGAGATTTGGTTTTCAGATGGCCTTCGTATTTCAAAAAAAACCGCAGGTCTTTCAACCTGCGGTTTGCTTTTATGATTTGTTTTCTTCGCTATCAAGGAAGCTGCGGAGGCGGTCGCTGCGGGTAGGATGGCGTAGCTTGCGCAGGGCTTTGGCCTCGATTTGACGGATACGTTCGCGGGTTACGTCAAATTGTTTGCCGACTTCTTCCAAAGTGTGGTCGGTATTCATATCGATACCGAAACGCATGCGCAACACTTTGGCTTCACGCGGTGTCAGGCTTTCGAGGATTTCTTTGGTTACTTCGTGCAGGCTGGTGTACATCGCAGCTTCTGCCGGCGCAACGTTGTTGGCATCCTCGATGAAGTCGCCCAAGTGCGAATCGTCGTCATCGCCAATCGGTGTTTCCATGGAAATCGGCTCTTTGGCGATTTTCATGATTTTGCGGATTTTGTCTTCCGGCATTTCCATCAGCTCGGCCAGTTTGGCAGAATCAGGCTCTTCACCGGTTTCTTGCAGGTATTGGCGCGAGATACGGTTCATTTTGTTGATGGTTTCAATCATGTGAACCGGAATACGGATGGTACGCGCTTGGTCGGCGATGGAGCGGGTAATCGCTTGACGGATCCACCATGTGGCGTAAGTCGAGAACTTGTAGCCACGGCGGTATTCGAATTTGTCCACCGCTTTCATCAGACCGATATTGCCTTCTTGAATCAAATCAAGGAACTGCAAGCCGCGGTTGGTGTATTTTTTGGCAATGGAAATAACCAAACGCAAGTTAGCCTGAATCATTTCCTGTTTGGCGGCTGAGGTTTCTTTCTCACTCAACACCATGTTTTTGTTGATTTCTTTCAACTCTTCGATGGAAATGCGGGTTTCAGCTTCCATATTTGCCAGCTCGGTTTGTTTTTCGAGGATGGCGTGGCGAAAACGATCCAACGCGTTTGCCCATACACGGCCTTTGGCTACTTCTTCTTCTACCCATTTCAAATCAGTAATGGCGGGCAGGAAGTTTTTGATGAAGTAGTCGCGTTCCATGCGGACGCGGTCGATACAGATATCGCGGATTTCACGCTCGAGTTTGCGGATGTTTTCAACGCGGCTGCGCAGGTTGCTGCTCAGGTTTTCGATTTGACGTGTGGCAAAACGGACTTCCAACAGTTTGTTGGCAATGGCATCGCGGTGTTTCAGGTAGTTGGCGTGCTGACTACCGTGTTTTTCCAACTGCTTGATCATTTTGCCGTATTCGCTCTCGATAAAGGCGAAGTGTTCCAAAACTTTTTGTTTCAGTTCGGCCAAATGGGCAGCGGATATGGCTTCAGAGTCGCTACCTGAATCGTCTTCATCTTCATCATCGCCATCTTCATCATCGCTAACGGCTTCGCCTTCTTCGTCATCTGGTTTAGCATTTTCCAAATGACCCAAGCCTAATTCGTTCAATAAGACTTCATTAGGGTCGATGATGGCTTCAACGACTTCATCCACACGGATTTCGTCATTGCGGACTTGCTCGATCAAAGCCAGAATTTCGGCAATCGAGCCAGGGCAGGCGGAGATTGCCTGCACCATATTTTTCAGTGCATTTTCGATTTTTTTAGCGATGATGATTTCGTCTTCGCGTGTCAACAGATCGACTTGCCCCATTTCACGCATATACATACGCACAGGATCGGTAGTGCGGCCGAATTCTGAATCTGCGCTGGAGAGTGCTGCTTCGGCTTCTTCAACGGCATCGTCGTCGGTCATGGCGGCGGCGTTGTCGCTCAAGAGGATGTCTTCAGCATCGGGGGCTTGTTCGGTTACTTGGATGCCCAAGCCGGAAATCATGCTGACGATGTTGTCGATTTGCTCGGCATCGGACATATCGTCGGGCAGGGCGTCGTTAATTTCGGAATAAGTGATGTAGCCGCGTTCTTTACCCATGATAATGAGTTGGCGCAGACGCGCGCGCTGCTCTTCGATACTCAATGGACGGTTGTCGTCTTGGTCTTGGTATTCTTCGTAGTTTTGATTTTTAGACATGGATTGCTCTCTAGGTTGATAGGGTGCCGACGGTTTACGGTGATGTGGCCGTACCTGAAGGCGGAGCAGAGCTTTTTGTTGTGAAATCAGATTTCACTTTAATACTCTGAGGCGGTCTGAAAATATTACAGATGGAGTGTTCTGCGTGTCATGTTTCGCAGCGTGTGTTTAGATTGTTCAGACGGCCTGAGGGGTTAGTTTTGCTTTGCCGTCAAAAGTGACAGCAAGAGTCTTTTTTCATTTTCGGTCAAACCAGTTTGAATACTTTTTTGCTTTAAAGTTTCGATTTGACTGTATTTTAATTCATTTAACAACTTTTTCATGCCGATTTGGAAACTTTCGCAATCTTCCTCGTCATCCCCTTCTATTTCTTCAGAGTGAAGGGTTGATAAAAAGATTTGATTGACGGTTTCCTCATAGGGCGAACCGCGCATATATTCAAGTACTTGTGCAGTTGCAGGAGTCGTATCGTGATTCTTGATGGTTTCGGCCAAATTGGCCAGACAGGCAAAGTCGCCACTTAAGGCCAGATAATCGGGCAGGTCTATATATGAAGCCCAAGCCGGATTTATCAAGAGGCTGCGTATCTGTCTTTGAACCAGTGTCAGCATGGTTGGTTGTTTGACAGAAATAGGCGGCAGTTTGTAACTTTTCTGTTTGACGTGCCGCTTTGGCGCTTCTTGTCCGAGTAACTGGGCGAGGTTGTCCGGGTCAATGCCTACCAGTTCGCTGAGTTTTTGTTTCAGAAGATAGCCCAATGCCGGCGCAGTAATCTGAGCCAAAAGCGGAGAGCTGGTTTTGACCAATTCTGCTTTGCCTTCTTGCGTATTGAGGTTGAGGCCGTCTGAAAGATGTTCCCAAAAGTATTCGGATAAGGGCTTGCTTTGGTTTAACAAGGCATCTTCAAATTGCGTCTTGCCGTAGGCGCGGATGTAGCTGTCTGGGTCGTGTTCTTCAGGTAGGAATAGAAAATGCAGCGATTTATCGTCTTTTAATTGTGGTAACGCATTTTCCAGCGCGCGCCAAGCCGCTTTACGTCCCGCGCTGTCGCCATCAAAACAAAAATAAATACTGTCTGCCTGACGCATCAGGATTTTGACGTGTCCTGCCGTGGTTGCCGTACCCAAAGCCGCTACGCCGTAGCCGACGCCGAACTGCGCCAATGCAACCACGTCCATGTAGCCTTCGACTACCAAAATCCGTCCTGCCTCTTTTACGGCGGCACGCCCTTCATATAGCCCATAAAGGTTTTTCCCCTTGTCAAACAAAGGCGTATCGGGAGAGTTCAGGTATTTGGGTTTGGAGTCGTCCAATACGCGGCCGCCAAATCCGATAACCTGCCCACGAGGATTACGGATAGGGAACATAATCCGGTGGCGAAAGCGGTCGTAATGTTTGCCTTCGTTATCGATGACCATGCCCGTATCCACCAACGCAGTATTAGGATAGGGTTGGAACACTTGTGCCAAAGGTTGCCAGCCGTCAGGTGCATAGCCCAAACCATAATGCGCGATGACTTCCGCACTCAAGCCGCGCTTGTCTAAATAAGCTTTCGCCGCCGGATTAAATTTCAACTGTTGCGCATAAAAATCCGCTGCCGCCGCTGTTGTTTCTTCCAAAGTTTGTTGCTTTTTTTTACGTTCGGCACGGATTTCAGGGTTGTCTTCCTGCCCGCGAACTTTAGGCACCGTCATACCGACGCGATCAGCCAAAAACTGCACCGCCTCCGGAAACGACAGCCCCTGATGCTCCATCACAAAACCAATTGCCGAACCATGAGCACCGCAACTAAAGCAATGGTAAAACTGCTTGGTCGGGCTGACCGAAAACGATGGTGTCTTTTCCTTGTGAAACGGACAGCAGGCCATATAGTTCGCCCCGCCTTTCTTCAGCGGAACCTGCTCGTCGATAATATCGACAATATCGACTTTGGACAAAAGCTCGTCAATGAAATCAGATGGAATCATGGCTCGGCAGAAGGGGATGGATGGAAAACATTTCAGACGGCCTTATAAACAGACAAGGCCGTCTGAAAATGGAATTTCGAATAAGGATTGAAATGAGTTTTGTATTATAGCAAATAGTTGTAATACATGTGTCCTATCCTTTTGAGGTAGAGTATTTAGGAAGAGTATTCCATGTTCAAAATAATCACAAATATTACAAATTTTTGTTATACCAAGGCGTCTAGGTTAAGAGAGATGTTGTTCCAAAATTGTAGATTTCACTGGATATTTTGACTAAATTACTTTATTACCTATGAAAGAAATAATTACTTGTAGGAGTAAAAATCCTCTTTCCTTTCTGGAAAGAGGATTTTCAAGTTTACCTAATTGCTTATTTCTTTTCTTTAGGCATTTGA
>NZ_KV799947.1:0-428 GCF_001810105.1 Neisseria sp. HMSC068C04 | reverse complement strand
TTTCAGACGGCCTAAACGGTGTCAGTTTGTCTAAATGACGGTTTGCAAATTCTGCGATAAGTTTTGAATCTGCTTTGTCTGTTTTTGTATGTCTAAACTGACTTTTTGCGTATTCTTTAATTTTTAAGGGATTAATGACAAAAATCGTATATAGCGCGCTCAAATATTCTGCCGCCTGTTCGTAGTAAATGCCTGTTGCTTCCATACTTATGGCAATTTTTCTAATTCGTTTTGTTTTTATCCAATTAATCAGATTCTCAAATCCGTCTGTATTATTGAATATTTTTATATAGTCTTTGCTTCCTTTAGTTGTAATCAATGTCGCATCTATCGTATTTTTCGATACGTCCAACCCTATTACATTCATTTCATTTTCCTTATTTATTCAGCCTTCAATGGCTATGATGATATTCAATCTTTAAGGTAAT
>NZ_KV799946.1:0-300 GCF_001810105.1 Neisseria sp. HMSC068C04 | reverse complement strand
AACCGCTGAAGTTGCTACAACTCAACGTCCTGATTTAACACCGGGCGGATCTGAAGCACCCAATACCAAGCCTGATCCAGATCATAAGCCTAATCCCGATGGAAAGCTGGATAAAAAACCTGATGATAAACCCGATTCAGATGATAAGCCTGATAAACGTCCAGATGATAAACCTGATCCGGATGACGATCCATCTGATAAAGATAAAAGAAAAGAAGATAAAAAAGATGACAAGAAAGAAGAATCAAAAGCATTACTTTGTAATGTTTTCCCTGACATATTAGCTTGTTCAGAAAAAGG
>NZ_KV799945.1:0-282 GCF_001810105.1 Neisseria sp. HMSC068C04 | reverse complement strand
AACCGCTGAAGTTGCTACAACTCAACGTCCTGATCTTACACCGGGTGGATCTGAGGCACCCAATACCAAGCCTGATCCAGATCCTAAGCCTAATCCCGATGGAAATCCTGATAAAAAACCTGATGATAAACCTGATAAACGTCCGGATGATAAACCTGATCCGGATGACGATCCATCTGATAAAGATAAAAGAAAAGAAGATAAAAAGGATGACAAGAAAGAAGAATCCAAAGGGTTACTTTGTAATATTTTCCCTGACATATTAGCTTGTTCAGAAAAAGG
>NZ_KV799944.1:0-704 GCF_001810105.1 Neisseria sp. HMSC068C04 | reverse complement strand
AAAGTGACTTCCTGCGGCATGATTTTCTCCTTGTCTTCTAAAGCATGAACTGTTAATGAGATCAGAGCGAGTAAGAGAGTAGCCAACAGAGCTGCTACAATACGCTTACTGATTGCCTTGAGGGTCGTTCGAATAGCCATCGGTTTTTCCTTTCTTGGTACTATTTGCCCAAGTAGCGATAATACGTAAATGTTTCTCTATGTACGCTCTGCCAGGATCTGTACTCATTAATCTATGATATTTATCTGCTACGTCTAAAATCCATTTCATCCTACTATCATATTCCTCTGCTTTCATATTCCGTGGTGCATATGAGAACGGATCCTCTCGAAGGTTGTAACGCAGCTTATCTGTCATACCAATAATTGAGCCAATCTCTTCTTCATAATAGCTACTGTGAAAACGAATAAAAGTTTTGGGATTGTGCACCTCCCGTTGCATTTCTGCACCCGCGCGCATCCATGGATGATTCCAGCATATGCTTTGTAGGATATTCTTCTGTTCTTGTACTGCAATCATCTTCAGGTGTTCGATTTGAAATGCTAAAGCATCTATACTGTATGGTTTTAATTTTTCTATGAGTGGTAATTTTTTAAAAGCCTCCTGTATTTCATTGGTCAATTTAAAACCCTTTACACCAGGCAGGGCTGTGGAAGCCCAAGGCAAAGCATTGAGGGCTTTTTTTACAGGAGCAACATAATTAC
>NZ_KV799943.1:0-511 GCF_001810105.1 Neisseria sp. HMSC068C04 | reverse complement strand
TAGGGTTTGCGTCAATTGAAGGGGTAGCGATTTTGAGGAATTTTTCTAAATCTAAAAGTTCTTTATCGTTTTGTTTTAAACGAAAATGAATAGGAGTTCTTACATCTCCTTTAAATGAGACGTTGCATTCTCCGCCATTCAAATCAAAATTACATTTTTGAACCTGAAACTTTTGCCAGAAATAAACATCTTCTCCGTCATCTAAATCAAGTTCTTTTGCCCTTTTTTTCCAAAATCCATTTGCAATTGACTGCATTTGGGATTCCATAAGTTTCTTAGCGTCTAACTCGCTCTTTCCGCCTTTTTCCATTGCTCTAAGTACTGAAGAATCAACGCCAAAGCAGGAAACATCTATAATTTTTCCATTTTCTTCAATCCAAATGCAATTTCGAGCAGCCCAATATTTAAAAAATTCTTCTTTAGATTCATCCCATTTGTAGCCTTCTGCTTCAAGTGATGGTTTCACAGTTTCATATGCTTGGTAGGCGAAATAAGCAGCTGTACCCCAACC
>NZ_KV799942.1:0-1122 GCF_001810105.1 Neisseria sp. HMSC068C04 | reverse complement strand
TAGGGTTTGCGTCAATTGAAGGGGTAGCGATTTTTAGGAATTTTTCTAAATCCAAAAGTTCTTTATCGTTTTTCTTTAAACGAAAAGAAATAGGGTTTCTTACATCTCCTTTGAACGAAACACTACAATCGCCACCATTCAAGTCAAAATAACATTTTTGAACTTGAAATTTTTGCCAGAAATAAACATCTTCGCCATCATCTAAATCAAGTTCTTTTGCCCTTTTTTTCCAAAATCCATTTGCAATTGACTGCATTTGGGATTCCATAAGTTTCTTAGCGTCTAACTCGCTCTTTCCGCCTTTTTCCATTGCTCTAAGTACTGAAGAATCAACGCCAAAGCAAGTAACATCTATATTTTTT
The DNA here is from genome assembly GCF_001810105.1 of Neisseria sp. HMSC068C04. Classification (NCBI taxonomy): domain Bacteria; kingdom Pseudomonadati; phylum Pseudomonadota; class Betaproteobacteria; order Neisseriales; family Neisseriaceae; genus Neisseria; species Neisseria sp. HMSC068C04. Next base: position 760 of record NZ_KV799942.1, on the reverse strand, counting down.
CCATTTTCTTCAATCGTAATGCAATTTCGAGCAGCCCAATATTTAAAAAATTCTTCTTTAGATTCATCCCATTTGTAGCCTTCTGCTTCAAGTGATGGTTTCACAGTTTCATATGCTTGGTAGGCGAAATAAGCAGCTGTACCCCAACCTGATAAACGTGTCCCTAATGCCGCGCCTTTTTTTACCAGGCCAAATGCGCCTGAAAGGACGGCTTTTCGGGATACTTGAGCTTCAAGAGTTGCTCCTATTCGTGCAGTTGATGAAGCTCCAGTAGTTGTTTCGATGACTCTTGCTGATGTGGTTGTGGATGTGCCGTAGGTGTTGAGATTGATTTTAGAAAAAAGACGTCTCTCCAAATCACTTTTATATTCAGTTTCTAATACAACTTTTGAGCTAACTTGAAAGTTTTGTGCATTCGATAGACCACTCATAAAAAGCGCACTCATTGTTAAAAAAGATAAAATTAAAATCTTCTTTTTCATTATTTTCGACCAATGACATTACATCGGTTAAAACCAAAACAGAATCATCGGGGAAACTCCATCTCCAATAAATTCCATTAGCCTTATTTTCAAAGTGGCATAAAGTGCAAAAAAGCTCAAATCCCTTTAATTCAGCTTCCTTACACATTAGAACCATAATTTCAGCCATCTTTAAGCCATAAAACTTACAGTTTTTATCCGACTTCAAATTAAAAATAGATTCGCTAAATGACATAATAAAGTCCTAACTTTCGTAATGGTTGCTGAAAGTTAGATTA
>NZ_KV799941.1:14382-23514 GCF_001810105.1 Neisseria sp. HMSC068C04 | reverse complement strand
GAAAGTTGCACTTCAAATGCGAATCCGCCGGCCTCTTTCTTAAAACCTACCAAATTCCAAACCATTGTTTATCAGACTGCTTTTTATTGCCGTTCTGCTGCTCATGGTTTTGACGGCGAAATTGCCAAGGCGCTTGCGGATTGTCTTTTTTCCACAAGCCTTTATGATTTTCCTTGGCTTGTTTTTGTGCGGCCGAATAGTCGGTGTAAGCGGTTTTACTTTGTTGTTTTTTGGCATAACTTTCATAATGCCATGCAGCACCATCCCGTATCTGCATTAAATTCAAGTCAATCGTGCCGACTGATACTTGGGCAACTTCGCGCTGGTAGCGGTCGGCTTCAAACACGCGGACTTTGGCTTTTTTATGCAATGCGGCATCAATCAAATTGTCTCGTGATTGCGTACCATAAGCCTGATTGATTTCCGGCGCATCGATATAGGCCATGCGGATTTTGTGTTTCCGGCCGTCGCTATCGATGATATGCATGGTATCGCCATCATGGATTTTGATGATTTTTCCGTTGTATGTGTAGGATTGTCGCGATGACTTTTGTTTTTGTTCCAGTTTGGGTTTAGCTTCAGCTTTAGTGTCATTGGTGTCAGATGTGGCTTTGACGACATTTTCACCCAGCCATTCATTGACCTTTTCCAAACCGATATTGTCGCCTTGTGCCAATGTTGCAGCAACGCTTACCCCTGTACGAATCAACTCGGTATCGCGTGAGCTGTAACCAAGCGCACCCAAAACAGATAAAACAACGGACAACCATTTTATAATTTTACTGATTTGCATATTTTGCCAAACTAAAGGCCGTCTGAAAGACCTAATACACTTTCAGACGGCCTTTAAGATTGATTAATCTTCATTAATCCTGACAAGGCAGGATGACTTTTGCACCTTCTGCCGTACCCAAAACCAACACATCGGCGGCATCGCGGGCAAAAATACCGTTTTCAAGTACGCCGGTGATTTTATTGATTTCGTCTTCCATTTTCAGGGCTTGGTCGATATTGAGGCCGTGAACATCAACGATTTGATTGCCATAGAAAGTAGTATAGCCGACACGCAACTCAGGCTGTCCACCCATGGCAAGCAGTTTGCGCGACACCAGCGAACGGGCATTTTCAACGACTTCTACCGGCAATGGGAATTTACCCAAACGGGAAACATATTTGCTTTCATCAGCGATACAGACAAATTTATCGGATGCGCTGGCCACGATTTTTTCGTTCAAATGCGCACCGCCGCCGCCTTTAATCATTTGCAGCGCGTGGTTGACTTCGTCTGCGCCGTCAACATAAACCGCCAAACCCATCACTTCATTCAGTGAAACTTCCGGAATCTCGTATTTCGCCAAAAGCTCGCTGGATTTTTTAGAAGTAGACACGGCACCCTTGATTTTCTTACCGCTTTTACCCAAAGCCTCGATAAAGAAGTTGATGGTAGAGCCGGTACCGATACCGATGTATTCGTTTTCAGGAACAAATTCCACCGCTTTTTCGGCGGCAATACGTTTGAGTTCGTCTTGAGTTGCCATGTTGTCAGTCTTTCAGTTTGAATAATAAGGTAATTTTAAGCTCTTAGGCTTTAATCAGCAATACTGCCGCTTGCGCTTCAATGGCTTCCATACGTCCCAGATAGCCAAGTTTTTCGTTGGTTTTACCCTTGATGTTCACGCAGTTTTCAGGCAAACCCAAATCTGCAGCAATATTGGCGCGCATTGACGGAATATGTGGCGCAAGTTTTGGCTTTTGCGCAATCACGGTCGTATCGACATTAACCACCTTCCAACCCAACTCCTGCACGCTTTGATAAGCCTTGCGCAACAGCACACGGCTGTCGGCATCTTTGAATTCGGCGGCAGTATCAGGAAAATGACTGCCGATATCGCCCAAACCGGCCGCACCCAACAGGGCATCAGTAATTGCATGCAACAGCGCATCGGCATCAGAATGACCCAGCAAGCCTTTTTCAAACGGAATGTTGATACCGCCGAGTATCAAATCTCGCCCCTCAACCAACTGATGGACATCGTAGCCCTGTCCGACACGGATATTCATGTTTGTTTTCCTTAAATAATGGGTTTTGATTGTTCAGACGGCCTTGAGCAACAATCTGACAATGTATTCGTCTTGCGGCAGCGTCAACTTCAAATTGCGCGTATCGCCCTGTACCAAGCGCGGCCGGATACCCAGTTTTTCAACCGCTGATGCTTCATCCGTAATCTCACTTAAATCATCAACCGATAAAGCACGGTGTAACAAGGCCGTCTGAAAAAGCTGCGGCGTTTGCGCCTGCCATAACCCTGCGCGCGCAACAGTTGCATCAATATGATGACTGCCGTCTGAGCGCTTGAGCGTATCGGCTACCGGTATGGCCAAAATACCGCCTTCATCATTCTCACCCGCCTCATCAAGCAAACGCGTTAACGCTTCAGCAGGCAAGCAACAACGGGCTGCATCATGAACCAAAATATTGTCTTTCGCCTCAGCCAATCCTTGCTCCAATAAAACGGACACACCATTGCGTACCGTTTCGGCACGACTTGCGCCGCCTACTCGAAAGACGCGTACTTTCTCAGACAGGGCCGTCTGAAAAACTGAATCTTCTGTCGAAAGAATAACGGCAATTAAATCTATACGGGAGTGTTGCTCAAAGATTTCTATGGTATGTTGCAATACGGTTTTACCATTTATTTCAACATATTGTTTGGGTTTTCCTGCACCAAATCGCGCACCGACACCGGCAGCAGGAATCAAAGCAATATTGCGTCGCCTCATGCTGACGCTCCGGCATTGGCCTCATCAGAAGTTTCGGCCTTTCGCCATACACACGCTTCGCCTAAATCGTCCAAATATTTTTCATGTGCGGCCAGCTCGTCCGCATTGGCTTTGATGACTTTCAACTGCGATGTACGTTTGGTTTCGGCAATAACGGTTTGTTTGACTTCGCCCTCTTCTTCCGCCTCGCTGCCCATCAGGTCGAACTGCTGACGCGTCATGGCAAGATAGACTTCACCCAAAAGCTCGCAGTCGATTAACGCGCCATGCAAGACCCGTTTGCTGCGGTCAACGGAAAAGCGGTTACACAACGCATCCAAGCTTGCCTTTTGCCCCGGAAACATTTCACGCGCCATGGCCAGTGTGTCAGTCACTTTGCAACCAAGCTCCTCAACAGAAGGCAAACCCATGCGGCGGAATTCCATATTCAGAAAGCCGACGTCAAACTTGGCATTATGGATAATCAGCTCTGCGCCACGTATAAAGTCGGCAATCTGTTTACCCACTTGGGCAAACGGCGGCGCATTCTTCGCTTCCAATACTTCAATCGTCAAACCATGCACCTTCGCCGCCTCCTCCGGCATATCGCGCTCGGGGTGGACATATAAATGAAGGTTGGAGTCGGTCATTTGGCGGTTGATCATTTCCAAGCCGGCAAATTCGACCAGACGGTCGCCGTTTTCAGGATAAAGACCCGTGGTCTCCGTATCGAGGATAATCTGACGTTGGCTCATGGTTGGTGGTTTCTGCAATTATCAAAACGCCTTGAATCATACTGAAGGCCGTCTGAAATGTATAGTCAGCAAAACTTTAGCTGCTTTTGAAATACCCTTTTATAGCTGAATTTTTTCAGACGGCCTTTATTCTTTTCTCATTTAATGGCCATCTATTACAACATTTTTGAGTATAAAACCCAATTTCTAGAAAATTTTTTAAATTTAATTTCCTTAATAATTAATACCTTACTTATAAATTAAATAATAGGAACAATTATCATTTGCAAATTTAAAAAATCGCCGTATAATACAACCCATCGAGACAAAACAACCGCACAACAGAATGAAAGGAGAAGAAAATGCCCGAAAGTATTTTTAAGCAAGTCTCCCTTGATATTCTGAGACTACACCAACAAGCCATCCGCTCTTTGATCGCCACCAAGTGTTGCGACGAATGCGAAGTACATGACGCAGTATTCATTACTTTAGATGGCCGATATTATGTTTGGCTTCCTTGCATGGGCAAGTCGCCCCAATCAGAAACCGGCATCCTGCTGATTGAAGATGAAGACGGCAATACGCGCTTAAGCTGGGTGGCCGACACACGCGAAGTCAAGCAAAAAGACAGTCTGTACAACCGCGTTGTTTCCGCCCTGCAAAGAAAAATGCAGCGCACGAAAAACAAGTTTATCCAGTCGGCAAACGCCCGATTGCTTGAGCTGACGCCTCAGCAAGGCCGTCTGACGACAAACAGCAAAGATTTCTTGCTTTCACCACATGACTTGATGAAAGCACTTTATCCGGCAACACATCAAATAGGAGAATTTGCCCTGTAACAGTTTTTGGTAGTGGTTTGTGTTCCTTTTGCGCCCCTTAAAATTTTAAAGGGGCGATTTTTTTTGCCTCTACTTTTCAGACGGCCTAAACATCGGTTTTCCAGTACAATAAAGGCCGTCTGAACCTTTCCTACTTTTCAACCATGCAACTGCTCAAATACATCCAATCGCAAGGCCTCGGCAGCCGCAAGCAATGCCAATGGCTGATAGACAATGACTGCATTGCCATCAACGGCGAAATCCATAATCGTGCCAAAGACGATATCGACCCGTCTCAAGTGCACACCCTGTCTGTTGACGGCGAAGAAATTGCCGCCGTCCCCATGCCCTGTTTCTACATTCTGCTTCATAAGCCTGCAGATTACGAAACTTCGCACAAACCTCAGCAATATCCAAGCATCTTCAGCCTTTTTCCCGACCACATGCGCAATATCGATATGCAGGCAGTCGGCCGCTTGGATGCAGACACAACCGGTATTATTCTGATTACCAACGACGGGCAATTTAACCACCGCGTTACCTCGCCCAAACACAAAGTTCCGAAGCTCTACCGCGTCACTTTGAAACATCCTGCCGACGATACCCTTTGCACCACACTCAAAAACGGCGTCCTCCTGCATGACGATAATGAAACCGTCGCGGCAGCCGAAGCAGTATTGGCCGACCCAACCACATTGATGATGACCATTACCGAGGGTAAATACCATCAGGTCAAACGCATGGTTGCAGCCGCAGGCAACCGTGTCGAGCAGCTTCACCGTGAGAAATTCGGCAACTGGAATGTCGATGATTTGGCTGCCGGAGAATGGAAATTTATCCGGATCTAAAAAAATTCCAAATTTTTTCGATATTTTTTTAAACAATATGGATTTTTTATTTATTTAAAATCAAACATCTAAACCTTACTATTTTTATTTAACAGAATTTAACACTGTTAAGACTGAACTATTGTATAATTCGCCTGTCTGAGTAACACTTGCTTCGAAAGAAGTGAGTAAGTGAGTAAGACGTTTTCCCCGTAATGTGTTTGGCCATCTATACTTTCCCCTTAGTATAGATGGTTTTTTTTATCTAAAATTTGGCAACCAAGCGGGCGTACTTTCAGACGGCCCTCTTATCTAAAGAAGCCATCATTCCTAAACCCCATCTCCACTCATTAAATTGCCATTACTCCTTTTCTCTTTCTCGTCTCTTCCGCATCAACTGTGCCGTTCCAATTTCAGACAAATCATTTTATAGAAAGAAAATCTATCGGCTGCCAAAGTTGGCCTTACAAGATGTTATTTAGACAGCCTTTAGATAAATACCATCTTTGTTGCCGACATACTTGAAAGCAAACCTTAGTGCTATTCAATCTCCTCACAACAACCCTTTCCCATATCCCACTTTTCAAACGGCCTTTATCGTTACGGCTCTTTCAATCATTCATATCGTTCAGACGAATTCTCTGTTTGCAGGTTTCAATACCAAGCAAACCAGAGAAACCCACTAAAAATTCTTCATTGCATGGTTTTTTTAACTAATTTTCTTTTCAGACTTTAGTCAAGATTCGTTAAATCTTTGCGGTAAAATGTTGTCTTTATTTTTATGCATCTGAGTATTTATGTCTTCCAATCAACCCCGTCAGACCTGGTCCAACCGTTTGACTTACATCCTTACCGTTGCCGGCGCGACTGTCGGCTTTGGCGCAACATGGCGTTTCCCGTATTTGGTTGGTGAAAACGGCGGCGGCGCGTATGTGTTTCTGTTCTGTATCGCCATGCTGGTCATCGGTATTCCAATGATTTTGGTGGAAAATGTCATCGGTCGCCGTAAAGGCGTGAACGCGCTGGATGCGTTTGGCGGCACAATGAATGGCAAACCCGTAGCCAAAGTTTGGAAATTGGTCGGTTGGATGGGCTTGCTCGGCGCATTCGGCATCATGGCCTATTACATGGTGCTCGGCGGCTGGGTCATCAGCTACATCATCAATATCATCGGCGGTAATTTGGATATTTCCAGCCCAGTTTCCGGAGAAGTCACCAAAAGCTTCTTTACCGAACACATCGAAAACAGCCCTTGGGAAATTGCTTTCTACACCTTCCTATTTGTGGTTGTGAACCAATGGATCTTGGTCAAAGGCGTGATCGGCGGTATTGAAAAAGCGGCAAAATACCTGATGCCGCTGCTGTTTTTATTCCTGATTGCCATGGTTGTGCGCAACGTTACCCTGCCGGGCGCAATGGAAGGCATTACCTTCTATCTGAAACCTGACTTCAGCAAAATTACAGCCGAACTGTTCGTCTTCGTTTTAGGACAAGTATTCTTCGCCTTGAGCTTGGGTTTCGGCGTAATGATTACGTTATCCAGCTATCTGGATAAAAATGAAGATCTGGTTCAGACGGCCGTGATTACCGCGATTACCAACACTTTGATTGCCGTGTTGGCGGGCTTCATGATTTTCCCTTCCCTCTTCAGTTTTGGCGTTGCCCCTAACTCCGGCCCGACGCTGGTGTTCCAAAGCCTGCCGATCGTGTTCTCCAATATGTGGGCGGGCCCAGTGTTTGCAGTAATTTTCTTCTCACTGCTTCTGATTGCCGCGCTGACCACTTCTCTGACCATTTATGAAGTGTTGATTACGACCATTCAGGAGAAAACCAAAATCCGCCGCACAGCCGCGATTACCATCGTACTGGCAGGTATTTTTATCTTCGGCAACATTCCATCCATCTTGAGCTACGGCCCATGGAAAGATATTTCCGTGTTTGGTAAAAACATTTTTGATGCCTTTGACTATATCAGCGGCAACATCCTGTTTATGCTGACCGCGCTTGGTTCTGCCTTGTTTGTCGGTTTCGTAATGAAAGATGAAGCGAAGGACGAATTGCTCTACAAAGGCAACCATACCACCATCAATATTTGGTTTGCCTATGTGAAATACCTCGTACCGTTGGTGATTCTGCTGATTTTCATCAGCAACCTGTTCTGATAAGCAAACATATAAAAAGGCCGTCTGAAAAGTTCAGACGGCCTTTGTTTTTCACTATGCTTTATTCAGCCCAGTTTTTCTTCTTACTGGTTTTACCGATACCTGGATTGAAGCTGTTGGTCGGGTCAAGTCTTTTATAGAACTGTTTCAGCTCGGGCTTGGCTTCATACAGATGACCGACATTATGCTCGGCAGGATATTGCGCACCGCGTTGGTCAAGCAGATGGAGCATTTCATGTTCCAAAGCCATACAGTCGTTGCCTTTTTTAATGATGTAGTCCTGATGGAACACATGACACATAAAATGTCCGTAATACAATTTATGGATGATTTTATTGTCAATTTCAGGCGGCAGTGTTTCAAACCAATCACGATCATCACGGCGCAAGGCGATATCGAGTGCAACCAAATCCTCTACTTCATCATCATGTACAGAACGGTAACGGATCGCGGCAGAAGCCACAGCAAAGCGATGCAGCATGGCCGCCTGCGTTTCTTCGGCATTACATTCGAAGAATGCGCCGCCATGGGTTGCAAAATATTCCTTCAAGAAAGCACGCGCTTCTTCTACGCCCTCGCCACCCATTTTTAAAATCAGGTGATGTTCATATTTATCCCGATAGTTGCGCATAGACTTCGGCAAGTGATCGGGCAAAATTTTACTGATCAGTTGCATGAATTTATCAGAGAAGTGTTTTGGTAAGAAACTTATCTTTTTGCTGAATCTATCCACACGGGCTTTCAGATCAAACAGTTTCGGAAGTTGGTGGGTACCGAACGTCTTAATGATATAAAAAGTATCTTTACCATAAACGGCAGCAATATCAAAAGCATGACGATGGATATACTCACCGGAAATAGGCAGATTTTTAAACTCACTCAAAGCAGCACGACGAATATCGGTCAGCTCATTAATATCATTGGTGCCGATATAGAACACGGCAGTCTGTTTTTCTTGTGGGAAAGTATCCAAGCGTACGGCAAACACCATCAGCTTGCCCGCACATCCTGAAGCCTCGTAATGGCGTGCAGGGTCGGCATTAAAACGGGCGGCAGTCGGTTCATTCACTTGGCGGACATGATCGCAATAAGCATGGTCATGCCCCTTGCCGGCATCTTGCGTAATGTCTTTTCGCTGATAATGGAAACCTTGCAAGTTGGTCAAAATTTCTTCAGGGGTTTCACCCAAATCAATGCCCAAATGGTTGACCAGCTCCAGCTTGCCCTCTTCGTTGATTTGTGCAAACAGCGCCATTTCCGTATAAGCAGGGCCACGCTGTACCAATGCACCGCCGGAGTTATTACATACGCCACCCAATACAGATGCGCCGATACAGGACGAACCGATCACGGAGTGCGGCTCACGGCCTAAAGGTTTCAGCAGCAGCTCCAATTGATTCAGGGTAGAACCGGGCAGGCAGACAACCTGTTCGTTATTATTAATCGGCTGAATGATGTTCAGACGCATGGTATTCACAATCACGATATCGCGGTCGTAATCATTACCGTCAGGAGTCGAGCCGCCGGTCAGGCCGGTATTGGCGGCCTGCGTAATCACGATAACATCAGCCTCAACACACGCCTGCAAGATTTGCCACATTTCCAACACCGTACCCGGACGGACAACTGCCAACGCCTTGCCTTCGCCAAAACGATAGCCTTGACGGTATTGTTCGGTTTTTGCCGGGTCTGTGATGATGTATTTTTCGCCGACGGTTTGTGTCAACCGGCTGATTAATTGCGTAGCATTCATTGCATACTCCTTGAGAGATGAATATATTTATTAAATTGCAAACATTGTAGTAACCCGTTCAATCAAAGTAAAGGCGAA
>NZ_KV799941.1:0-14282 GCF_001810105.1 Neisseria sp. HMSC068C04 | reverse complement strand
AAACAAAAGGCCGTCTGAAATTTTCAGACGGCCTTTTGTTTCAAGCTTGAATAATCAGATTATTCGGCTGCTTTCTCTTCGCGAGCAGGCGCTTCCAGCAAAGCTTTGATAGACAGGCGCACGCGGCCGCGGTCGTCTACTTCCAATGCTTTCACATTCACAACCTGACCTACTTTCAGGTAGTCGCTGACATTGCGTACGCGCTCGTGGGTGATTTGGCTGATGTGTACCAAACCGTCTTTGCCCGGCATCACGCTGACAATCGCACCAACGTTGTTGTCGAGGATTTTAACCACAGTACCTTCATACACTTTGCCCACTTCCACTTCGGCAGTGATTTCTTCGATGCGTTTTTTCGCTGCATCGCCTGCTTCTTGAGTAGTCGCAGCGATAGTGATGGTACCGTCTTCAGCGATGTTGATTTCAGTACCGGTTTCAGCGGTAATCGAACGAATGGTTTCGCCACCTTTACCAATAACATCACGGATTTTGTCTTGGTTGATTTTCATGGTGAACAAGCGTGGCGCGTGTGCAGACAGCTCTTGTGGGCCTGCAACAGCAGCTTTCATCTGATCCAAGATGTGCAAACGTGCTTCTTTGGCTTGAGCCAAAGCGATTTGCATGATTTCTTTGGTAATACCTTGGATTTTGATATCCATTTGCAGCGCGGTTACACCTTCTGTTGTACCGGCTACTTTAAAGTCCATATCGCCCAAGTGGTCTTCGTCGCCCAAGATGTCGGTCAAAACGGCAAATTTGTTGTTGTCCAAAATCAGACCCATGGCGATACCGGCAACGTGTGCTTTCAAAGGCACACCGGCAGACAACAGGCTCAAACAGCCGCCGCATACGGAAGCCATGGAGGAAGAGCCGTTGGATTCGGTAATTTCAGAAACCACGCGCATGGTATAGCTGAAATCTTCAGGTTCTGGCAATACGGCCAACAACGCACGTTTAGCCAAGCGACCGTGACCGATTTCACGACGTTTTGGCGCACCTACGCGACCTACTTCGCCGGTAGAGTATGGAGGGAAGTTGTAGTGCAGCATGAAGCGGTCGGTGTATTCGCCGGACAGCGCATCAATGATTTGCTCGTCGCGTGAAGTACCCAAAGTTGCAACCGCCAAAGCTTGGGTTTCGCCACGGGTAAACAGTGCGGAACCGTGAGTGCGCGGCAATACGCCGGTTTGAATGTTCAACGGACGAACAGTGCGGGTGTCGCGACCGTCGATACGCGGTTGGCCGTCCAAAATTTGGCTGCGGACAACATCGGCTTCCAAGTGTTTGAAAATGCCTTTGATTTCGTTGGCAGCCAAAGTATCGGTTTCTTCAGTAATCAATGCTTCTTTTACAGCATTCCAAGCTTCGTCCAATTTGGCAGAACGCGCTTGTTTTTGACGGATTTTGAACGCTTCTTTAATGGTTTCACCGGCAATTTCGCGTACTTTTGCAACCAATTCTTCATTGGTTTCAGGTGCTTTCCAATCCCAAACTTCTGGGTTGACTTCGTCAGCAAACTCATTGATGGCATTAATGGCCACTTGCATTTGATCGTGACCGTAAACAACTGCACCCAGCATCACTTCTTCAGACAAGATGTCGGCTTCGGATTCCACCATCAACACGGCTTTAGAAGTACCGGCAACAACCAAGTCCAATTGTGATTTCGCCAATTCGGCTTTAGTCGGGTTCAAAACGTACACGCCGTTTACATAACCCACGCGTGCCGCACCAATCGGACCGGCAAACGGTACGCCGCTCAACACCAGCGCGGCAGATGCGCCCAACATTGCAGGAATGTCAGAATCAATTTCAGGGTCAACAGACACGACCATCGCTACGATTTGGATGTCGTGGTAGAAACCTTCAGGGAACAGAGGACGAATCGGACGGTCGATCAAACGACTGGTCAGGATTTCTTTTTCGCTTTGTTTGCCTTCACGTTTGAAGAAACCGCCGGGGATTTTACCTGCTGCATAAGTACGCTCGAGGTAATCGACAGTCAGAGGGAAGAAGTCTTGGCCTTCTTTCACTTCTTTGTTGGTGGTAACGGCAACCAAAACAACGGTGTCACCCATGGATACTTTAACGGCAGCAGCGGCTTGGCGAGCGATTTCGCCGGTTTCCAAAGTAACGGTTTGATTACCGTATTGGAAGGTCTTAACGTGTTTATTGAACATTATTGTTCCTTTCAAAATACCGCACTGCTAAAACACTAATAATGCACACTAAAATCCGAATGTGCATAGTTAGGGTTTCAGACCGTGCGGCAGGTTATAAACAAGCTTTCAGACGGCCTTTAAGGCGCTGAAAACAACTCTCGATTATAAAGGCAACCATCCTTAAAATCCAGTATTTATACAATAAAAAGGCCGTCTGAAACATATCTCTTTCAGACGGCCTTCAAACTTCAAAATCAATCCTGAGTCAGCAAAGTCAATGCTTCCTGATATTTTTCGACTGTTTTTTGAATCACATCGGCAGGCACTTTAGGCGCAGGCGCTTTTTTGTTCCAACCGCTTTGCTCCAGCCAGTCGCGGACAAATTGTTTGTCAAAAGATGGCGGATTGGTACCTACTTTATATTGGTCGGCAGGCCAAAAACGACTGGAGTCAGGCGTCAACACTTCGTCCATCAAAGTCAACGTACCTTCTTCATCCAAACCAAATTCAAACTTGGTATCGCAAATAATAATACCGCGAGATTTGGCATATTCGGCCGCTTCTGTGTAAAGCTGAATCGCTTTGGCGCGCACTTCCGCCGCCAATTCCTTTCCGATAATGCGTTCGCATTCTTCAAAGCTGATGTTTTCATCATGATCGCCAACCTCAGCTTTGGTCGATGGCGTAAAAATCACTTCAGGCAGTTGTTGCGCTTCCTGCATACCTTCAGGCAGTTGAATACCGCAAACAGAGCCTGTTTTTTGATAATCTTTCCAACCACTGCCTGCCAGATAACCGCGCACAATAGCCTCTACTTTCACCGGAGTGAGTTTTTTAGCCACGACGGCGCGTTTTTCTAAAACTTTGGCTTCGTTTTCAGGTAAAACATCGTAAACCGTATGGCCGGTAAAGTGGTTAGGCATGATATGAGCCAGTTTTTTAAACCAAAAATTAGAAATCTGCGTCAGAATCTCCCCTTTACCCGGAATCGGGTCATCCAAAATCACATCGAATGCAGACAGGCGGTCGGAAGCAACCATCAACATACGTTTATCGTCAATTTCGTATAAATCGCGTACTTTGCCGGAGTAGATTTTTTTCAAGCTGATTTCAGACATTTCGGGTATCTCTTAGGTAGACAGAAGAATGCAGTATTTTAGCCCAATTTGGAATTTTTCGTCAGATTGTTTACAAAATAAAGGCCGTCTGAAACCTTATATTTTGGTTTCAGACGGCCTTAACCGTTGATTTCAGGGAAAAACCCTGAAAATCACCATCCTATCAGATTACAGAAGCCTGAGTCTGATCTTGGATTTGGTTCACAGCAGACAGAGAGTAGTAGTCGCCGTGGCCGGTTACTTGGTAAGTGCTACCGTCAGCAAACTTGAAGTTTTCAACTTTGTGATCGTTACCGGTGAACCAGTCGTCGATGGTGATGCTGTCGTTAGTACCGACAGAAACAGTCAGGTTAGCACCTGATTTGCTCAGCAATACGTCAGAAGCTGCAACGCCTTTACCGAACAACAGGGTGTCATTACCGCTTTCCTCACGGATAGTGTCGTGACCGTAACCTTTGTCGAAGAAGTAAGTGTCGTTACCGGTACCGCCGATCAGGATGTCGTTGCCGACACCGCCGTCGAGGTAGTCGTTACCGTCTTTACCAACCAGGCAGTCGTCACCGGCCAAACCGTACAGATGGTTGTTGCCGCCGTTACCTTCGATGTTGTTGTTCAAAGAGTTACCGGTACCGTTCAGGTTTTGCATACCTTGCAAAATCAGGTTTTCAACGTGATCGGTCAAAGTGTAGTCGATAACGGTACGAACAGTATCGATACCGGCCTGTGCATTGCCGTACTCGATAACTTGGTCGTTGGCATTGTCAACGAAGTAAACGTCGTTACCGTCGCCACCGCGCATGATGTCAGCACCGGAACCACCGTTCAGGTAGTCGTTACCGGCACCACCTTGCAGGTAGTCTTTACCTTCTTCACCGTACAGAGAGTCACCGTCGGCATCACCGTAAATGGTGTCGTTACCAGCACCGGCGTAGATTACGTCTGTGCCGTTGCCACCGTAGATGATGTCTTCGCAAGCAGTACCATAAATGGTATCTTTAGCATCAGTACCGCGGATAACGTTGCCGTCTTTGCAGTCTTCAGCTCGGATGACATTACCTGGGTTTTTGTCTTCGTGACCGTATGAGTTGTTTTGGTTATGGTCGTCAACACAGTCTTTGCAGTCTGGTTTAGGCTCAGGTTTTGGCTCTGGCTTAGGCTCAGGTTTTGGTTCTGGTTTAGGCTCAGGTTTTGGTTCTGGCTTAGGCTCAGGTTTTGGTTGTGGTTTTGGTTCTGGTTGCGGTTCTGGTTGTGGCTCAGGTTTAGGCTCAGGTTTTGGTTGAGGTTTAGGCTGAGGTTTAGGTTGTGGTTTTGGACATGGGATCGGTTTGATCGGATTGCAGTTGTAAGGTGGGCAAACCGGAACACATTTGTAATTAGGCGTTTTTGCTGGTGGGCAGAAAGCCGCAATAGCAGAAACCAAACCAGTTACCGCATTAACTACTGACACGCCGACGCTGGCAATGCTAGCAATGCTGCCGATAGAAACAGAAGATTTTGCTGCAGGAGCGCAGTAGTAAGAAGAGTAGGAAGCCTTAGGCGCAGGAGCGCAGTAAGAACTAACCAGGGGTCTAGCATAGTACCCCCCGTAACAGTATGCCATAATAATTACTCCCAAAATAGTTAATAAAGATATCGAGCTAGCGGAACGAGCAAATCCGCCCTTGCTCAATTATTATTTTAGTAATATTTTTCAAAATATTTACTCAAAAATATCAAACGGTAGAATTTGCCGACAAAAGGACGGAGTCTCGCCTGTTTTTAAATTCCATTATCCTAGCAACAATAAAAACATTAACATTGATTCACACTCTCTCAAACAGCATAGATCCTTTATCCATCTTGTTAAAAGCTGAACTTTAACTCTAGTTATAGTAAACAAACATAATACCAATAAGCGGTTATTATTATGGATAGATAATATCGACAATTCACCCAAATACAGCCGCCTCTGCATTTTGTTTTACGCCAATAATGTGAATTTGTCTTATTTACACTATAATGACACGAATACCTATTTAACAGCTATCAGAGGAGATACTTAACCATGCGTACTTTATTGACCGGAGCCAAAGGCCAGCTTGCCCGTTGTCTGCGCGACCGCCTGCCCGAAGATTGGGAACTGATTGCTACCGACTCTACTTCGCTGGACATTACCGATACCGAAGCCGTGCATCATATGATCAAAAACTTCCAACCAGATGCCATCGTTAATGCCGCAGCTTACACTGCCGTCGATAAAGCAGAAGAAAACGCAGAGGCTGCTTTTGCCGTCAACGCAACCGCTGTTCATAACCTTGCCGCAGCTGCCCGCGCCGCACACGCCCGCTTTATCCATATTTCCACTGATTATGTATTCGACGGCGAAGGCAAACGCCCTTACCGAGAAACCGACTACACCAATCCACGCAGCACTTACGGTCAATCCAAAGTAGCAGGCGAGCTTTTGGCTTTAGCCGCGCATCCGGAAAGTACAATCATCCGTACTTCATGGCTGTTTAGCGAATACGGCAGCAATTTCGTCAAAACCATGCTGCGCCTTGCCAAAGAACGCGATTCCCTCTCCATTGTTCACGACCAAACCGGCTGCCCGACTTATGCAGGCGACTTGGCTCACGCCATCATCAGTTTATTGCAACAGCTCACTTCCCCACGCGGCATCTTCCATTACTGTGGCAATAAATCGGCAACATGGTACGAATTTACCAAAGCCATCTTTCAGACGGCCCACCAATTAGACAACAGCTTCCGCATTCCGGAACTGAACGCAATCACCACCGATCAATACCCCCTGCCCGCTCCGCGTCCGGCATACAGCATTATGGATTGCTCACGCCTCGAAACCGAGTTTGGCATCAAACCGTCCGACTGGCAAAAAGCCCTGCGCGAAATTCTCCGCAAAATCGACTGATAAGCTGATCCATCTATATCAAGGCCGTCTGAAAACATATTTTCAGACGGCCTCTTTGTTTCTTTTATATCAAATGCTTTATCTATCCAGTCTGTCATTTGAAAAGTGCTACAATAGCCGTTTATTTTATTTTTCAGACGGCCTGACAATATGTGCAACCATCATCCTAAACATTCACACGATAATGACACCATCCGCATCCGCGGCGCGCGTACACATAATTTGAAAAATGTCGATTTGGACATTCCGCGCCACAAGCTCGTGGTGGTAACAGGATTGTCAGGCAGCGGCAAATCGTCGCTGGCGTTTGATACTTTGTATGCCGAAGGCCAACGCCGTTATGTCGAGAGCCTTTCAGCCTATGCCCGTCAATTTTTGCAGATGATGGACAAACCCGATGTCGATTTGATCGAAGGCCTGTCGCCTGCAATTTCCATCGAGCAAAAATCCACCAGCCACAACCCGCGCTCCACCGTCGGCACGGTAACGGAAATCCACGACTACCTGCGCCTTTTGTACGCACGTGTCGGCACACCCTACTGCCCCGAACACAAGCTGCCGTTATCCAGCCAAACCGTATCTCAGATGGTTGATGCCGTCTTGAAGCTACCGGAAGACACACGCGTGATGATTTTGGCGCCGGCAGTGCGCGAGCGTAAGGGCGAGTTTGTCGATTTTTTTGCCGACTTACAGGCTCAGGGCTTTGCGCGTGTACGCGTGGACGGCGAAGTTTATCAGCTTGACGAAGTGCCGAAGCTGGAAAAAAACATCAAGCACAATATCGACGTGGTCATCGACCGCGTGAAAGTGAAGGCGGACATCAAGCAGCGGCTGGCGGAAAGTTTTGAAACCGCGCTGCGCCACGGCAACGAGCGCGCGCTGGCGATGGAAATGGACAGCGGCGAAGAGCATTGGTTTTCCGCGCGTTTCGCCTGCCCCGTATGTTCATACAGCCTGCCCGAATTAGAGCCGCGCCTGTTTTCGTTCAACAACCCGATGGGCTCCTGCCCGACTTGCGACGGCTTGGGCAACACCAATTTCTTCGATCCCGAAAAAGTGGTCGCCCATCCTGAATTATCCCTAGCCGCAGGCGCGATTGACGGCTGGGACAAGCGCAACCAATTCTATTTCCAAATGATTCAATCGCTGGCACATCATTATAAATTTGATGTCAACGCCGCTTGGGAAACGCTACCTGAAAAAGTGAAAAAAGTCGTGCTGCACGGATCCGGCAAAGAAGTCATTGATTTTACTTATCTATCCGAACGCGGCACCACCTTCAACCGCAGCCACGCCTTCGAAGGCATCATCCCCAATCTCGAACGCCGCTACCGCGAAACCGACAGCGAAACCGTGCGCGAAAAACTGCGCGAATACCAAAACCACCGCGCCTGTCCGAGCTGCGGCGGCGCACGTTTGCGTAAAGAAGCCCGCTACGTTTACGTCAGCGGCGAACCCTTGCACGAAGTTTCCGCCTGGCCGCTGACCAAAACCCACCAATTTTTTGAAATGCTGGATTTGGACGGCAACAAAAAACAAATCGCCGAAAAAATCCTCAAAGAAATCACCGAGCGACTCGGCTTCCTGATTAACGTCGGGCTGGATTACCTCAATCTCTCCCGCTCCGCCGAAACCCTTTCCGGCGGCGAAGCCCAGCGCATCCGCCTCGCCAGCCAAATCGGCAGCGGCCTGACCGGCGTAATGTACGTTTTGGACGAACCCTCCATCGGCCTGCACCAGCGCGACAACGACCGCCTGCTCGCCACCCTCAAACGCCTGCGCGATTTGGGCAACAGCGTGATTGTGGTCGAACACGATGAAGACGCCATCCGCGAAGCCGATTTCGTGGTCGATATGGGCCCCGGCGCGGGCGAACACGGCGGCAACGTACTAATTGCCGACACGCCCGAAAACGTCGCCAAATGCGAAAATTCCGTTACCGGACAATACCTCAGCGGCAAAAAATCCATCGCCGTGCCGTCTGAACGCACGCCCGTCAATCCCGACAGAATGCTCGTCCTCAAAGGCGCGCGCGGCAACAACCTCAAAAACGTTACCCTTGAGCTGCCGCTCGGTTTGATTACCTGCATCACCGGCGTATCCGGCAGCGGCAAATCCACCCTGATTAACGACACCCTCGCCAAAATCACCGCCCGCGAACTCAACCGCGCCCAAGAAGAACCCGCCCCATACGACGACATCCACGGCCTCGAACACCTCGACAAAGTCATCAACGTCGACCAATCCCCCATCGGCCGCACCCCGCGCTCCAACCCCGCCACCTACACCGGCCTGTTCACCCCCATCCGCGAACTCTTCGCCGGTGTACCCCTCTCCCGCGAACGCGGCTACAACGTCGGCAGATTCTCCTTCAACGTTAAAGGCGGCCGCTGCGAAGCCTGCCAAGGCGACGGCGTGATTAAAGTCGAAATGCACTTCCTGCCCGACGTGTACGTCCCCTGCGAAGTCTGCCACGGCAAACGCTACAACCGCGAAACCCTCGAAATCCAATACAAAGGCAAAAACATCAGCCAAGTCCTCGACATGACCGTCGAAGAAGCCCGCGAATTTTTCGACGCCGTCCCCACCGTATCGCGCAAACTGCAAACCCTGATGGACGTAGGCCTCGGCTACATCCGCCTCGGCCAGTCCGCCACCACCCTCTCCGGCGGCGAAGCCCAGCGCGTCAAACTCGCCTTGGAACTCTCCAAACGTGACACCGGCAGAACACTCTACATCCTCGACGAACCGACCACTGGCCTGCACTTCGCCGACATCGCCCTGCTGCTGGAAGTCATAGGCCGTCTAAAAGGCAAAGGCAACTCGATAGTGATTATCGAGCATAATCTGGATGTGATTAAAACTGCGGATTGGATTGTGGACTTGGGGCCGGAAGGGGGCGATGGGGGTGGTACAATTATTGCGGAAGGGACGCCGGAGGATGTGGCAAAGGCAAAAATCAGTTATACTAGCAAATATTTAAGTGAAGTAGTAAAGTAATAAATTGAAAATTAGGAAGATTCATGTTAATTAATTTTTCAGTATCAAATTATTTATCATTTAAAGGTAAACAGTCATTTAGCATGATTAGTCAAAGTTACGAACAAGAGTTTTTTATAGAAGATCATATATTAAAATCGTCTATTTTGTTTGGAGCTAATGCTGCTGGAAAATCAAATTTAATCTCAGCTATTGGATTATTTAGAGAAATTATTTTATCTGCCAATAAAGAATTAGAAAAAAACATTCTTGACCAGGTGATTCCATTTTTACTAGATAATAAATCAAAAGAACAGCCAACTGAATTTGAAATTACTTTTCTTGCAGAAAATGATCTATTATATAAATATGGGATAAAAGTATCTAATGGAATAATTTTCAGAGAATGGCTTTATTTCTCAAATAACGAAATTAAGCTTAATGAGGTGGAACTCTTTCAGCGTGAAGGTAACAAACTTACCTATATTAATGAAGAGTTATTTCCAGAAGCTAAGAATTTTTACAATGAAGAAAAGTATTTAATACAAACAAAGGAAAATGTTCCCTTTATTACTGATATGGCAGGAACAAGTTCTAAACATTCTTTGGCAATCATCAATTGGTTAAAAAAACTGAAAATTTTATCTGGTTTAAGTGATGATGGTTTTATTCAATATAGTCTGAAACTGCTGGAAAAAAACAAGGATTTTTCCATATGGATACAGGAATTTTTATCAAGTGTAAATATTAATAAAATTAAATTTGTAGATAAAGAGGTTGTTTTAGAGGAAAAAGTTAAAGCTATTAATTCGCTTATTCAGCTTGTAGATAAAATTGATAAAGATAAATTATCGAAAGAACAAGAAGATAATTTAATGCTCTTATCAAAACTTACTGACTTTCTAAATGTTGTTAACTCTCAAAATAAAAAAAATACGGCTTCAACACATGAGAAAATCGTAGAAGTAATTAAAAATATCGATGGTGATGAATATCATATACCTTTACATTTAGAATCTTCGGGAACTAAAAAGCTTATTGCTCTCTTGGGGCCTATTTTTGACTCTATTGAAAAAAATCATGTACTAGTTATTGATGAAATTGATGCTAAATTTCACACATTGTTAATGAAAAAATTCTTCTCTATTTTTCTTAGGGATACGAAGAAGTGTCAATTAATAGCTACTGCTCAAGATACTAATTTAATCAGTAAGGATATTTTTAACAGGGATCAAATTTGGTTTGTCAATAAAGATGAATTTGGTGAAAGTGAGTTATATTCATTAATTGAATTTAAAGAGAGTGCATTATCAGACGAGAGTTATGAAACTAGGTATTTAAAAGGCGCATTTGGAGCAGTTCCATTATTTCCAGATTATGCGACTATTGAAAATTTAATGGAGTAATTAGCTAAATGATACAACAACGAAAAACTGGTAATCGAACAGAAAATCCAAGTTCTCCTGAAAGTACATCAGTTTTAATTAGTTGGATACATTATAAGGGGAATGATAAAAAAAATGGTCAGTTAATTTCGGAATGGGAAAAAGATGGTTCATTGCTGATGAGTCTTTTTAAAGTAATTGACACTATCCAATCAAGTAAATTACAAGAATTAATAAACAAGGGATTTATTAATTTGTATGGAAAATTTCCTGAAAATAGAAAGACTGATTTTTCATGCCCTCCTGATTTAAATATGACAGACAATTGGGGGGTTATCAAAAAAATCCATCAGCACTCTCGTGTAGCTGGTTTCTTTAAAAATGGATATTTTTATATTGTTTTTTTGGATAGGGAACACAAATTTTATAAATCAAGTCGTTTCCATAAATGTTAAGCAAGCATACAAGCATAGGTTAGGTCCGGATTCAATAAACTATTAAATCCACCTGTTTTGTTGAGCAAGCCGTAGCCTGCATACCCCCCTCCGCGTGCGTGGCCATGCTACACACTCTACCAGCGAATCATACGGAACTTCAAAATATTAAAGTATCAAGCATTGTTGTTTAATTTAATTAAAATCATACAGTTGAAAGAGTCAGTCTATCTAAATATCCTAAAGGCCGTCTGAAATTTCAGACGGCCTTATATATTACGCCTCAAGCAAGGGGCGTAAATCTTAGTTAAAACCCCTTGACAAATATTTTTAACCGATATTTGAGAGGGGTCTAAAATGTCAATTTGTTTCTACACTATCACACCACAACCGGAACAAAATCCAGTTGCCTTCATCGTCCGTCTTTTCTCCGACAAAAACGGCTATTCCAAGCTCATTAATACTAGAGCTTTCCCCGTAACCAATCCCCAAAATCCAAAAGCAACAGAAGAAACCGCTTCTTTATATGGCGATTTGTGCGTAGCTGATTTCATGAATCAGGAGGATAACGCATGAATCGTTCAGCATCAGCAAGCGCGGAACGCGCTCTTCCTTGTCTAAATAGTAACAACTGCATTGAGACAGAAAACCTTAATAAAAACAATGCAAAGCAAATGCCGATTGGTTATGAAAAATTCCTTCCGAACGAATGCAAACCCGAATTTAACGAGTTTTCAACATCACACAAAAAATCATCAAGCGCTTTGGAAATGAATGTACATCAATTCATTAAAACATTCGGCCTTAACCATGTTGGATTTTTGACTTTGACCTTTTCGGATGACGTTCAAGAAGTGAAAGAAGCACAACGCCGTTTTCACAGCTTACGCACCAATTTCCTGAAAAAACATTTTGAACACTACATCTGCGTATACGAGCGCATGAAAAGCGGTCGTATCCATTTTCATCTGATTGTTAATACACGAGAAGATATAAGACGTGGCCTGAATTTTAAGCAAATTCAAGCCCGAAACTACACATCAGCAAACAAAGCACTTCGTCAGCTTTGGCAAATCCTTCGTGAAAACATGGATAAATACGGTTTCGGCCGTTCCGAATTGTTGCCGGTAAAGACCAACAGTAAAGGCTTGGCAAGATATGTGGCCAAGTACATTTCAAAACACATTAACAGCAGACTTCCTGAAGATAAAGGCTATCGCCTGATTCGTACAACCATCGATAAAAAAAGTCTGTGGAAGATTGCAAACAGCAATTTTTCGTTTGTAAGTGCTGGTTCGCGCCTGTGGCGCGAGAAGCTCCAGCAATGGATTATCTGCATTGAGCCATATTTAAAACAGTATGCAAAACATGAATTTAACAGAGAACTCAAAGCCATTACAGAAGAAAATTACAACCGTATTTTATCTAGCCTCATTAGCCCGAAATGGGCGTTTTACAACCGAGAAACCATCATCAATATGTAGCGAAACAAGCAATCGTTGATTTTGGTTCGGGGGCGGGATGGGCGCGAAACCGCACTTGCGAAGCAAGGAGAACGGCGCAAGCCGTGTGTGAGCGCCCCTCCCGTCCCGCCCCCGAACCGTTGAATACCAGCAAAACTGACCTTAAAGAAAGGAAAAACATCATGTCTCAAGAAACCGAACGCCGACAAGGTATTTTCGTTATCGCCTCTTTTGATCGAATGTTCACGCGTGAACGCAAAAACCAAGATGGCACATTTACCAAGAAGCATTATGTCGGTCTGATTATCCGTAGCGAAACTGAAACGCGCCTTTGCGAAGTTCGCACCAAACACCCTGAAAAATATGAAGGCTACAAGCCTCAACAAATCGTATCAATGCAAGTATTTCCACGAGCATTTAAAGACAATATCTATTTTTCAGACGAAGCATAAACAAGATTCAAGGCTTTGCGGTGTGCCTTGAATTGACCCCGAAACACCGCAAAACTTTTTTTCAACATTAACTAAAGGAAAACAAAATGAAATTCCAAAATCTGAAAAACAAAGCGAAGTACGCTCTGGCAACTGTTGCCGTTTCTGCAATGTCAGCACCTGTAATGGCTGAAGGCATTTTGGACACTGTGAAACAAGAAATTACTGGTTACAAAGCCGAAATCATCGCACTGGGCGCAATCGTTGTAGGTATTTCTATCGCATTCGCGGTTATCCGTATCGGTAAACGCGGTGCAAATCAAGTCTAAGGTGTAATCATGGGTTATCAAGTAGGCCGAATTTGTTACGAAACCGAACAAGAAGCCGTCAATGTCTTGATGACCCAAGTTTCACCAACGATTGACAAAGACGGCGTGTTACATCACGCCGTTTTTGATGGTAAAGCTTGGAAGTATCAAGAACAGACAGTAAAACTTACGTTCCCTCAATGCGAGCATGGCGAATTTGCACAAGCTGGCCGTGAGCTAGGCTATCAGCTTGTTTTAATAATGGTTTCATTATTTCTAATTGTGATTGCCGTCAAAGTAGTAGGCATGATAAGCAGTAAGGAGGAAGAATGACACCCGAAATTGAATTTCTTATAGGTATGTTACCGCCTTTTGCGGTAGCTATCTGTTTGTACGTCTTAATCCGTAGTTTTCAGTAGTCATAACAAGGCATAAAGCATAGAATCTAATTTTCTGAAACATTCACGAAAGTTAGAAATGAAACCTTTTATTACTGAAGCACAATTAGCACTTTTTAAATATCAATCAGAATCTAAATATTTTGGCAGAACATTTGCAATTATTTTTGCAGAAGAAATTTTAGAATTTTCCAAAAAAAATAAATTTATGATTATTGAACAAATTCAATGGTTTTTAAATAGAAAAATATCTAATGATGTTTGGAAAATCTATTTTAATGATGATTCTGTTTTGTATATAAAGATTCATAATTTAAAGGTAGATTATCGTGATATTGAAATCCAAACTTTTGATTTTAATCCCAATTCTAACGATATTTTCAAATAATGCTTTAGCTGAATTGCGTCATTATCCTATTGGAAATTCTCAAGTAAGATTAGGCATTGACCATTCAAAATCTGTCGTAACTGATTTTAGAGTTGATGGACAAAGATTTTCAGGTCGAATTATTGAGCCTGCAATAGTTGAACATATGCCATCAGGAGCTAGAGCTTCTGCTAAAGTACCTTTAACGATAGAAGCTTCCGTTTCTCGCAAGGCCGTCCTATCAGGTGCATTTGGCCTGGTAAAAAAAGGTGCAGCATTGGGGACGCGTTTATCCGGTTGGGGTACAGCTGCTTATTTCGCCTACCAAG
>NZ_KV799940.1:0-696 GCF_001810105.1 Neisseria sp. HMSC068C04 | reverse complement strand
TGCCAGTATTTTAGTCTATTAATTCCTGTTTCTCTCAGTGGTACAATCACTTACAGAATTCAAAAACAAAGGTCGTCAAAATTTTAGACGACCTTTGTTTTTACACAGTATTAACATCAATCCAATTTAAGTATTAAAACTTGGGTTCTTTCTGTAAATAAGGCAGCAAGTCGGGATCCTGATAACCCTCATCGATTTTATAACCCTTGCTGACCAGCATGGCTTCCTCTTTTTTGCGTTTTGCTAATTCTATATCGCGGTAGCGCGGCCAATATTGAGTCATGTTGTTTGCAATATCCTCACGCTTGGCTGATAACAGTTTTTCATCATGAATACCTTCAAGAAAGGTAAGATACATTTGCTCACGCATACTCATCCTGAGATTATTAAATTCAATCCGCATCATATACTGTCCCCATTCTTTAAAACTTAATGTTTTATTGATATCGTCTAAGTCTTCTTGGTCTTTGACTGTTGAATTAAATGAAAGACTTATTTCAACACCATCCAAATAAAATTTTGCAATCATCATACCCTGTGTCATTATGACGCTATACCACGTACTAAAATCAGGAACAGCACTGGGATCGGTAATATAGCCCAAGCCAAAATTTTCTTCATCTTGGAAGTATCTGATTGCATCTTTACCGGCTAACCTTGGTCTGGATAAATAAATATAGCGTTGCCAGCCACTGT
>NZ_KV799939.1:0-1242 GCF_001810105.1 Neisseria sp. HMSC068C04 | reverse complement strand
AGTTGGTAATAAACCAATTCAGGCTGCGCTTCGGGCTGCCCTTGGGGTTCGGGTGGGATTTTCAGCAGCGGATCGGTTTCGGGGTCGTAGCCGTAAGGTTCTGCAAATGCGCGAATGTCTTTACTTTATGGCGATCTAATATTTTTAACTGAAAAGGCCGTCTGAAAAGGTTTTTTGGGCTTTTCAGACGGCCTTTTAAATGGAAAAAATGCAAAGTATTGATTCTTAAAGCAGCCGATACTAAGTTATCGTCTATTCAAAACAATTGGCGGGACTTCTTCCATTTATCGTAATACATAAAACCCATTTGATCGATTTTCCACTCTCCGCCTTCCAAAACCAGCGTATAGGTTTTCTTTTCCCCTCTTTCACTCAACACATCTATTTCATATTTTTTATCACTGATTTTCCGTTCGGCTGTAATGGTTTGGTTATATTCTGGTGGCATTCCAAAAGAAGGAGCTTCTTGTCTGGCTTGCCTTAAAGATAAAGCTTTTTTAGATAAAAATTGTTGGTGTATTTTTTTGATTTCATCAGATCTTTTTTTGCTGTCTTCATCTTGATTAATTTCAAAAAAAGTACCTTCATCCAAACTTTTTTGAGTAAGTCCCCCCCAATACAATTCATAATCTTTCATTTTTTGAATAAATTGAATTAAGGTTTCTTGTGCAGTTTTCATATAGTATAAACTCCATAGTTATGTTTTGTTACAAGGATTAGGATTGTCAAACTGTTAGGTAAATCTCTTGCCACCTACTTCATAGGTATAAAAAATGGCATTGGGCATTTTACTGTTTGCGTTTGGATAATTAAATAAAATATCAACCTTACCCGAACCGTGATTCCTAATTTCGTTCGCTATATGCATTTCGAATGCACGATATTGCCCCGTATTAATACCGGGCGTTTGAGGAAATACATGCCCGACTCCACCGCTGCCCCCCAAGTTTTTTGCAAGAAAATGTCCGGCGTGTACTTTTTTGCAATTAGCCATTCTTTGCGCTTCCAATCGCGAAGACGGATTCGTTGCAGTACCTTTGCCTAAATCATCCTTTGTAATTGTAGCCTGTACACGCTCTACCCTCCCGTTAAGCCCCTTTGTATAGTGTGGTGTTACCAACAATCCAAACGGATCAGTCCAACCAACCGGATTCGGCGCATACTCATACAAATTCATTCCGCCCCGCAACCCAATCGGATCCTGACTTACAAACCGCCCGATTTCAGGGTCGTAATAGCGGA
>NZ_KV799938.1:0-933 GCF_001810105.1 Neisseria sp. HMSC068C04 | reverse complement strand
GGCGGTCAGCGTGAAACAATGTTGGTTGAATTGAATGGTACAGGTTGTCAGGCTGCTATACCCGGTTGGGAAAACCGACTGTATGAGTTTTTAAGTAAGTGCATACGTCCAAAAATTACCCGTGTTGATGTCGCCCATGATTTTTTCAACGGCGAATACACACCCGATCAGGCATTACTTGATCATGATAACGGTCATTTTGACGTTCATAACATGAGGCCAAAAAGCGAATGTCGCGGAACTGCATGGCGCAATGATGATGGTAGCGGCAAAACCTTTTATGTAGGCAAACGCGGAAATTCCAAATTTACCCGTGTTTATGAGAAAGGAAAACAATTCGGCGATGTCAACAGTCCTTGGGTCAGGTTTGAAACTGAATTTCGGGCAGGAGATATAGAAATTCCCTTAGATGTTTTGCTTTATGCCGGTTCGTATCTTGGCGGTGCTTATCCGATATGTAAGGCGATATTCAAAACGGAAGCCAAGCGGATGGATGCCAAGACAGAGACAGTAAATCTATCTTTCGATCACAAACTGTTTCATGCGCGTAATCAAGTTGGAAAGATGGTTAATTTCCTTCGTGATATAGGCTGGGATGATACAAAAATCGTCGATGAACTTGTAAAAGGCATTGAAGGTTATCCCAAAGGGTTACAACCTGAACAATACGACTGTAGAGATCAAACACAAAAGATTCAGTATATACACGAAGAGCAAAAAGCAATTGATGATTTGAACATGCAAACATTACTTGATGATTTGCTTGATGAGAAAGAAACCGCATTCCCACAAGACAGGGAAAAACAACACATTAAAGACATCGAACTCGAAGAGAAAATTATTTCAAATTTTTTAAACAGTAAAGGAAATTCAAATGTTTGATCAAAGCCAAGTAACCACATATTCAGCAACCCTGTTGGGAGCAAAACAATT
>NZ_KV799937.1:0-5152 GCF_001810105.1 Neisseria sp. HMSC068C04 | reverse complement strand
AGCCGCCGGGGTTGGGTACCTTTCAGACGGCCTTGTTTTTATTTATTTTATCTGTTCTGGATAATTAGATGGAATTTGGGTTGTCTATAAAAAAGCTTTGTTATGGAAGAGATGATATCTGATAGATTAAAGGGAAAGGGTATTATATTTTTGATATGAAATTTGATAAATTTGTTGGATATATAATTTTTTTATTACTATGTATATTGTCTTTTTTCCTTCTTAAGCAAAATTTCTATATTGCAGATTATATTGTGTATGGAGATATGTATAAGCTGTCTGAACTTCAGGGGGAGATAGAGGGAAGTGAAATCGTCATTAAATTATTTTTTATTTTAAATAATATTTCTATTTTGCTTTTTTTGCTTAATAGAAAAATACTTGGCACAATCGTCTTCGCTTTATTGGTATATTTTATCTGCCACTTAGTAGAATTGGATCTGTTTTTTATTGTTGTCTTCAGTACAATAAAAGCAGGTAATTATGGATTAATCATTATATTTGTTCTATATGCGTTACTTCTGTTAATCAATATATATTCTTATCTTCGCTCATCTAAATTGAGATAAGTGTGTAGATTAGATAAAACCGAATAAAAAAGGCCGTCTGTAAGATATTCAGACGGCCTTTGCTGTTGTCTTATTTTGCGATTCAGTTGCGCTTTCATGGTATGAATATGATAATGAAAGTATATCCTCGGTTTTAGAAAGGTCGTTTCTCATGAAAGATTTTGCCCGTTTGCTCAATCATCCCGATATTTCCTTTTCTCCGATCCCAGATGCCATTAAAGTTGATAACCCTGCAACAGGTGAGGCTTTGGCATTTGTTCGTAAGACTGATTCAGACGGCCTGAAGCTTTTGATTCAAAAGGCAGAGGAGGCACAAAAATTGTGGGCAGCAAAAACTGCATTGGAGCGTGCCGATGTGTTGTGGCGTTGGTATTTTTTGATTAAAGAAAACAAAGAAGAACTGGCGCGTATCATGACGATGGAGCAGGGCAAAAGTCTGACTGAGGCGCGTGGTGAGATTGATTATGCGGCTTCGTTTGTGCGCTGGTTTGCGGAAGAGGCGCGGCGGATTGATGGCGATGTATTGACGAGTGTGAAAGCGTCGCAAAAACTGGTTGTATTGAAACAGCCTGTCGGTGTTACTGCTGCGATTACGCCGTGGAACTTCCCATCTGCGATGATTGCGCGCAAGGCTGCGCCTGCTTTGGCGGTGGGTTGTGCGATGATAGTCAAACCTGCGTCGCTCACGCCCCTGAGCGCGTATGCGCTGGCCTTGCTGGCTTGCGAGGCGGGCGTGCCACAGGATTTGTTGCCTGTTGTCAGCGGTAGCGCTTCGGAAATCAGCCATGAATTTGCTACGAATCCAACTGTACGCAAAATCAGCTTCACCGGCTCTACCGAAGTCGGCGCGAAAATTTTTGCCGACAGCGCGGCAGACATTAAAAAACTCAGCTTGGAACTGGGCGGCAATGCGCCGTTTATCGTGTTTGACGATGCTGATTTGGACAAAGCCGTCGAAGGCGCGCTTGCCAGCAAGTTCCGCAACAGCGGCCAGACCTGCGTCTGCACCAACCGCGTTTACGCTCAATCCGGCATTTACGACGAATTTTGCCGCGAATTAAGTGAAAAAGTGGCTGCGCTCAAATTGGGTAACGGCTTGGAAGATGGTGTCAACCAAGGACCGTTGATTGAGGAAAAAGCGGTGGAGAAAGTTGAGCAGCACATCGCCGACGCATTGGCTAAAGGCGCAAGTTGTCTGACCGGCGGCAAACGAAGTGCATTGGGCGGAACGTTTTTTGAGCCGACTGTTTTAAGTGGCGTTACGGCGCAAATGGCGGTAGCTCGCGAGGAAACCTTCGGGCCTTTGTGTCCAGTGTTCCGTTTTGAAACCGAAGCCGAAGTCATCGAGGCTGCGAACAATACGGAATACGGTTTGGCAGCTTACTTTTATACGGCTGATACCGCCCGCCAGTGGCGCGTCGGCGAAGCTTTGGAATACGGCATGGTCGGCATCAATACGGGCTTAATCAGTAATGAAGTAGCACCGTTTGGCGGCGTGAAACGCAGCGGTTTGGGACGTGAAGGCAGCAAATATGGTGCGGATGAGTATTTGGAACTGAAATATTTGTGCATTGATGTAGCGGAATAAGGCTGCACGGTAAAGGTTGTCTGAAATTTGATTTCAGACGGCCTTTTTCAAACGCAGAAAACTTACTAATCAATCTTATATCATTATTAATTATTTGCATAAAAAACAAAAATTAAAGAACTATATTAAAAAACAAAAGTCATAGTTCTATGATTGGTATTACTTTCACAAAAAAATGGTAATGTAAATGTTTAAGAAAATTTTAGTTCTGTTTTGTGTAGCTTTTATCGGCGCATGCAGTTCCTTTGATGGGAACGGTTTGACAAATGGCTCATATTCTCAAGGGAAACGGCTTGACCCGAATTGTGATCATTATGCTGTCGGCGGTAGTGGTGGCGGTTGTACACCGTCAGGTCAATGGCATCTTAAAGATAAACAAGGACAAAGAGTGCCATTCTAGTTTTTAAAAATGATTGTAGAACGGGCATTTAATTATTTAGGCCGTCTGAAATTTGGTTTTCAGACGGCCTTTGTTTTAGAGTAGATCCTGGATGGCTGAACGTTCTTCTTCCAATTCGGCCAGCGTGGCGGCAATACGTTTTTGGCTGAATTCATCCGACAAATCCAAGCCTTGGACGATGCGGTAGCTACCTTCGTCACAAATGACGGGGAAACCGAAAATCAAACCTTCGGGAATGCCGTAAGAGCCATCTGATGGAACGCCCATGGTCACCCATTTGCCGCTGCTGCCGAGTAACCAGTCGCGCAGGTGGTAGATGGCGGCATTGGCGGCGGAGGCAGCGGATGATGAGCCGCGTGCGGCGATAATGGCGGCACCGCGTCCGGCGATTTTCGGCATGAAGACTTCGGTGTTCCAGTCAGGTTCGGTAATCATGTCTTGGACGGACTCGCCATTGCTGGTGGAGTAGCGGTAGTCGGCGTACATGGTCGGGCTGTGGTTGCCCCAGACGCACATTTTCTCGATGGAAGTAATCGGGCGGTTGATTTTTTCGGCAATTTGGCTGACGGCGCGATGGTGGTCAAGACGCATCAGGGCGGTGAAATTTTCCGGCGGGATGTCGGGTGCAGATTTCATGGCGATGTAGGCGTTGGTATTGGCCGGATTGCCGACGACGAGGACTTTAACGTTGCGATTGGCAACTTTGTTCAACGCCGCGCCTTGTACTTTGAAAATTTCGCCATTGGCGTGCAGCAAGTCGGCACGCTCCATGCCTTGGGTACGCGGGCGTGCTCCAATCAAGAGGGCGATGTCGGCATCTTTGAAGGCGACTTCGGGGTCGTCTGTGGCGAAGATGTCGGCAAGGAGTGGGAAGGCGCAATCCTGCATTTCCATGATCACGCCGCGCAATGCCTGTTGTGCCTGTGGCAGGTCGAGCAGCTGCAGGATAACGGGTTGGTCGCGTCCAAGCATGATGCCGCCGGCGATACGGAAGAGGGTGGCGTAGGCGATTTGGCCTGCCGCGCCGGTAACGGCGATTCGGATGGGTGGCTTGAGGGTCATATTTTTCCTTTTGAAGTCGTTGTTTTACTTGATTTTCGGATTATAGCAGTATTATAGGGAGAATGATGTAGTAAGGCCGTCTGAAATTTGATTTTCAGACGGCCTTCAGTATTTGAAAAGATTATTCGCCACTTTTCTTTTCAGCTTGTTCTTCTGCTGCTTCATAGGCTTCGACGATTTTCTGCACCAAAGGATGGCGGACGACGTCTTCGCTGGTGAAGGTGTGGAAATACAGGCCTTCTACATCGCGCAGTTTTTCGCGTGCATCTTTCAAGCCGGATTTGATGTTGCGCGGCAGGTCGATTTGGCTGATGTCGCCGGTAATGACTGCTTTGGCACCAAAGCCGATACGGGTTAGGAACATTTTCATTTGTTCGGGCGTGGTGTTTTGCGCTTCGTCCAAAATGACATACGCGCCATTTAAGGTGCGGCCGCGCATATAGGCCAGCGGCGCAATTTCAATCAAACCTTTTTCCATCAATTTGGTTACGCGGTCGAAGCCCATTAAATCATAAAGCGCATCGTAAAGCGGTCGCAGGTAGGGATCGACTTTTTGTGCCAAATCGCCCGGCAGGAAGCCTAATTTTTCGCCTGCTTCGACTGCGGGGCGTACCAAAACGATGCGTTCGATTTGGTGTTTTTCCATGGCATCGACTGCGGCGGCAACGGCAAGATAGGTCTTACCCGTACCGGCAGGACCTAAGCCGAACACGACATCGTGGTTGAGCAAGGCGCGGATATAGCCGTTTTGGCGCGGGGTGCGGCCGCCGATGCTGCCACGTTTGGTGCGGAAATAGTATTGTTGGTCGTGGTGTTTTTCTTCGTGTTTTTCATCTGCAGTTTTTGCTTCAACGGCCGCGAGGCTGATGGCGTTGTCGTCCAAGTCGCCTTTTTCTGCGGCTTCGGCAAGCGACAGCAAGGCACGGCGGCCGGCGTGTGCCAGTTCGCCCATGAAGGTGAAATGTTCGAAGCGGCGGCTGATTTGGATATCAAGGGCTTTGCCTAAGGCTTCGAGATTGCTGTCGAGTGCGCCACACAGGCGTTGCAACACGGTATTGTCAATTTCTTCAAACTGCAGATGGACGGTGTGGGTCATATCGGTTTCCGTAAATAAATCTAATTTTTCCGTATTATACCCTTGTTCAGACGGCCTTATATATTGCGTTCCATCAGGGGCGCATATTCTTAATTCTTGTAAAGCCCCTTAACTAAGCCAGTGAAGGGGCTTTAATTATGCTTATTTTCTACACCGTAAATCCCGAACCAGTATCTTTTCCAAAGGCATATATCCTCAAAGTGTTCAAGGATGTCAATGAAGAATCTCAATGTGTCAAAACCCTTTGCTTTCCTATTTCTTATCCTGCTTTAAAACACAAAGCTGAAAATGCTGCAAACGAATGCGGAAGACTTTTAGTAAGGGAATTGATGAATGAGGAATTTAGCCGTGAAAGCTTGGGAAGATAAAGCCGTGGCGGTGGTCGCGGATATGGCGGACGCGTCAGCGGACGGCAAGGCTGCGACAACCGCCGAAGG
>NZ_KV799936.1:41371-101546 GCF_001810105.1 Neisseria sp. HMSC068C04 | reverse complement strand
GCTTCGGTACGCTGCACCGTAAATTCCGCTATGCCCGGGCAGCCTATTTCGGGCTGCTCAAAGTGAGTGCGCAAAGCCATCTGAAAGCGATGTGTTTGAACCTTTTGAAAGCCGCCAACAGGCTAAGTGCGCCTGTTGCTGCCTAAAAGGCGGCCGGATGCCTGATTAATCAGGTATCCAAGGAGGATTAAGGGGATATTTGAGTAGAATCAGTGGATCTTTGAAACAAAAACAGCCGAAAACCTGTGTTTAGGTTTCGGCTGTCGGGGAAAAAGGAATTTTGCAAAGGTCTCGGCCTTTTTTATCGCAATCGCTATATAATCACATATCCCAAAATCAAATCACACCCATCATGTATGACGTAAACACCCACGATGTCCGCCGATTCTTCGCCCACGTTTGGCAACACAGGCTCGCACCGCTCCAATTAGACGGCCTGCAACAAAAAGCTTTGCGCATTATCGAAGCCCATCCCGAATACGGACACTATCTCGAAGACATCGAACAATATTTAGATAAAGAATGGTTGCCCGAAGACGGCGAAAGCAATCCATTCCTGCACATGTCGCTACACCTTTCCCTGCAAGAGCAAAGCGCCATCGACCAGCCCCCAGGCATCCGTGCCATCTACCAACAACTTTGCGCCCGTTACAACGGCGACTGGGTCAAAGCCGAACACGATATGATGGAAGCCTTGGCAGAAACCATCTGGGAAGCACAACGCTACGGACGTGGTCTTGATGTCAACGCCTACATGACCCGCTTGCGGAAATTGGTCGGCCTAGGCCAAGAAGAAAAAGCCCGCCTCAATCCCCATGAAGTTGGCTTGATGAATACAAAGTAACTTCTTTTCAGACGGCCACACTCCATACAAATCCTTACGCCTGCCAAAGCCAACGTTTCCATCTTTCATGCTAAATTACTTTTTTGAAATCCGCATTACAAGGAAAACCAAAATGCGCCGCCCAGCCCTTACCGCCCTACTGCTAGCCACCTCCCTGCCCGTTGCAGCAGAAAGCCTCAATTACAACATCATTGAATTTTCCGAATCCGCGAATATGGAAGTGCCACGGGATACCATGACCGCGCATTTCAGCATCAATACAGAAGGCAAAGACCGTCAAGCCGTCAACCAAGCCTTCATGAAAAAATTCAACCAGTTCAACAAAATCTCCCAAAACAGCAAATTTAAAGCCGAGCTGATGGAGCGCAACGCATCCCCGCGCTATCAATACACCAACGGCAAACGCACCCAAACCGGCTGGGAGGAACACGCCTACTTCAAAGTAGAAAGCAAAGACTTTGAAGCACTCAACCGCCTGATTGCCGACAGCATCAATATCGCCGTTTTGGAAAACTCCTCATTTTCCGTATCCAAAGAAAAACGCGAAGAAACCGTCGACCAACTGAGCAAGGCCGTCATCCTGCGCTTCAAAGACCGCGCCCAAAACCTCGCCCAAACACTCGGCTTCTCCAGCTACAAAATCGTTAAACTCAACCTGGGTCACATCGGCAACCGCCAAGTCGGCGGCAATTTCGCACGCGCCAAAATGTTACGGGCAGCCCCCGTCGCAGAGATGGCTGCAGGAATAGAAGATGGCGTACCAGCCTCTCCGGGTTCAGAAGAAATCAGCCTGACCGTCAGCGGCTCGGTGCAAATGTAGGATTTTCATTTAAATCATTTTAAAGGCCGTCTGAAAGTATATTTTTCAGACGGCCTTTATAGTTTTTATTCAAGCATAATCAGTCAATCTTAATATATTCCACCGACAGAATCTCGATAACCTCGCGTCCTTCCGGTGTATCCAAGACAACTTCATCGCCTTCGCGTGCTTTAATCAGGTTGCGCGCCAAAGGGGAAATCCATGAGATTTTGTTTTTAGCGGTATCGATTTCATCTACGCCGACGATTTTGACGGTTTGTTCACGACCGTCTCCGCGCAATAAGCCAACGGTGGCGCTGAAAAAAATCTGGTCCGTGGCTTCACGCGCTTCAGGGTCGACGACGACGGCTGCTTCCAAGCGTTTGGTTAGAAAACGGATACGGCGGTCGATTTCGCGCATACGGCGTTTGCCGTAAAGATAGTCGCCATTTTCGCTGCGGTCGCCATTGCTTGCCGCCCAGTTAACGATTTGGACGATTTCCGGGCGTTCTTTGTTGACCAGATGATAAAGTTCGTCTTTCAGTGCCTGCCAACCGGTAGGTGTGATGTAATTTTTGGTTTCGGTACTCATGATGTGTCTAAAACATAATTAAAGGCCGTCTGAACATTAATTTTCAGACGGCCTTTATTGTAAGTCAATTTACTTTATTCTTCATCATCACTATCGCTATCGCTGATACTGATGCTGTGTTCCATTTTGCTTGGATGAACTTTCAAGCCGCCACAACCTGATTTTTCGGTAGAGAGACGGTTTAGATACGCTTCGTCGATATCGCCGGTTTGATAGACACCATTAAAGCATGAAGAATCAAAGGATTCGATTTTTGGATTGAGTGCTTTGACTACTGCTTCCAAGTCTTCTAAGTTTTGGAAGACGATGCCGTCCGCGCCAATCTCGGCCGAGATTTCTGCTGCGCTGCGACCGTTTGCAATCAGTTCGTCACGGGTCGGCATATCGATACCGTAAACATTCGGATAGCGCACTTCGGGAGCTGCAGAAGCAATATAGACTTTGCGTGCGCCTGCCGCTCGTACCATTTCAACGATTTCACGGCTGGTCGTACCGCGCACGATGGAATCATCCACTAACAAAACGCTCTTGCCGTTAAACTCGGTTTCCATTGGGCTGAGTTTTTGGCGTACAGATTTTTTACGCGTTGCTTGTCCGGGCATGATGAAGGTGCGGCCGATATAGCGGTTTTTAATCAGACCTTCGCGATATGGTTTTTCGAGATGGACGGCAAGCTCCATCGCGCTGGGTCGGCTGGTATCAGGAATCGGCATCACGACATCGATATCGTCAACAGGCAACTCGCGTTTGATTTTTTCCGCCAAAGAAACGCCCATATCCAGACGCGCCTGATAGATGGATACGCCGTCGATGACGGAGTCGGGACGCGCGAAATAGACGTATTCAAAGAGACAAGGGCTGAGTTTGACTTTATCGCTGCATTGACACGACACGATTGAACCGTCAAAGCTGACAAACACGGCCTCACCCGGCTGGATATCGCGTTCCAAATCATAGGCAAGCGCATTGAAAGCAACTGATTCAGAGGCAACGGCATACGATTTTTTACCGGATTCATCGGTTTGCGAACCCAATACCAACGGACGGATACCGTGAGGATCGCGGAAGGCAACCATGCCATATCCGGCAATCATGGCTACGACACCGTATGCGCCGCGCACTATGCGGTGTACTTCGGAAACGGCGTTGAAAATATTGTCGATGGTAAGTTGATAAGGGGCTGTATTTTTAGAGACTTCGCGGCGTAATTCGTGCGCGAATACATTGAGTAGAACTTCAGAATCGGAGCTGGTATTAACGTGGCGCAGGTGTTTGTTGCATACGTTTTCATACAGCTCTTCGGTATTGGTCAGATTACCATTGTGTGCTAAAACAATGCCGAATGGGGAGCTGACATAAAACGGCTGGGCTTCTGCACTGCTGCCCGCATTGCCTGCAGTCGGATAGCGGACGTGCGCGATGCCGGCATTACCGATCAAGTCGCGCATATTGCGGGTACGGAACACTTCGCGCACCATGCCTTTGCCCTTGTGCATATGAAATATATTGCCTTCGGCAGTAACAATACCTGCTGCGTCCTGACCACGGTGTTGCAACATCTGCAAACCATCATACAACATCTGATTGACCGGCTCATGACTAACCAAACCTAATACACCACACATATCGTGCTTCTCCGAGTTTGAAGATTAAATGGGTAAGCCGTCATTATAAAATAATTTAGATGAGTTTGCTCGAATTGTTAACAATATGATGCTAAATTTACGCAAATAAAAACGGATTCAGACGACCCATAGGCCGTCTGAATCCGTCAAACTCAATCATCCAATTCTTCAACTTCAGCTGCTTTACCCGAAAGATGCGGCATTGCGGTATCTTTTCCAGGCAAATAAGGCATTGCAGCATCGGCAAGTGATTCAAAATACGGAATTGTGTGCGAACTTTGCCACTCTTCCGTTTTCGGCAAATCAGTGTGTGAAAAAACCATCACTGCCAGTGTCACCAAAATCACACCCTTCACTGCACCGAATATGCCACCAAGCAAACGGTTAATGCTTCCCAGACCAACGGCAGACATCAAACTACTCAACAGCGATCGTGCCAGTTTCTGCAACAGCCATGCCAGAAAAAACACAGCGGCAAAACCCATCGCAACCGCCAAGGAATGCGGTTCAACCGATTTAAAGACTACATCGGCAAATGGCATGGCGAGCGTTCTGGCTGCAATAAACGATACCACCCACGCCACCATCGCCCCTGCTTCGGCAATAATACCCCGTGTCAACGAGATAATGATGCAGATGACGATGACGGCGGCCGCCAACAAATCGGCAACAGGCAAATTACTCACTGGTCACCTGACCGGCAATGCCATGTACACGCAATTTGTTCAAATCGCGCTCTGCATCGCGTGCATTTTTATAATTGGCTGATTTCACGCGATACACCTTACCTTTATCGGTCATCACTTCAGTAATGGTCGAATCGATACCTGCGGCTTTCATTTTACGTTGCAGGCTTTGTGCGCGTTCTTTTTCAGCATAACCAGCCTGAATGGCGGCTTTTTTAGCAGGTTTGGCTTCTGCTTTTTCTTTTTCAGCTTTAGGTTTGGCTTTTTCAGACGGCTTCTCGGCAGTTTTTACCTTATCGGCTTTTTCTGCTTTGGCCGTTTCCGGTTTAGCCTTTTCATTTTTTGGTTTTTCAACTTTGGCCTCTGCTTTCTTAGCAGGCTCGGCCTTGTCTTTTACGCTGTCTTTGCTGTTTTTGGCAGATTTACGTTCGGCAATGGCTTTCTCTGCTTTTTCCAATTGTGCCAATTTATTGCGTTCGGCAGCGGCTTCACGTTCTGCTTTTTCAGCACGCGCTTGAAGTGCGCGTTTTTTAGCTGCCAATGCGCTTTCTTTCTCAGCAGCTTCCTGTTGGGCTTGTGTTTTACGGGCTGCAGCAGCACGTTGTTCTGCCTGACGTTGGCGGCGCTCTTCGGCTCGGCGCTCCGCAGCTTCACGTTTGGCAGCCTCGGCGCGTTGAATACGTTCAGACTCTTCCAAGCCTTTAATATTGCCGTCATCCAAAGTATCGTTGATCAAAACCAACGGCTCGCCAACATCTTCGGGAGCAGATTCACGACTTGGCTTCAATACTTCAACCGGCGCATTGTCTTCTTCGTCGCCTGCATTTTGCGGTTTATTTGATGCTTCGGCATCCGCATGGCGGGCAGCCTCCTCAGCAGCAGCGACATCTTCTTTATTCGGCTCTAAAACAACGGCCTTGCTCGGCTCGTCAGCCGTTTTGACTTGGCTCTGACCGACAGGCGCTTCTTTAAACGGTGAATTTTTATCGTCGCCGGAAGTCAGCGCCAGACCGAACAGCATACCCGATGCCACCACCAAGCCGGAGGCCAAGACCAAGCGACGGCGGTTGCGACGTTTGAGTCGTTCGTAACCGTCTAAATCGTATCCGTTTGGAGTTTCTTTTTGTTTATTGTCGGACATGATAATTTCCTCGTTAGTGTTCTTTCAAAACAGCCATTACATCGGCAACAGTATGGAATGAGCCGAAAACAACGATTCTATCATTTTCGGTCGCTTTAGCCAAAGCAGCGCGGTAGGCAGCAGCGACAGTTTCAAAAACATTTACATTGTCGATGCCATGTTCAGCCAATTTGGCCTTCAAAGCCTCTACCGTCATGCCGCGCGGTACATCTAAAGGCGCGATATTCCATTCGTCAAACTGGTCTTTAACGATTTCCAGCACGCCATCAATATCTTTATCGGACAACATACTGAATACGGCGGTACGTTTTTGGGCAAAGGCAAGGTTAATCAGGCTGCGGCGCAAAGCACGGGCTGCGTGCGGATTGTGGCCGACATCCAAAACCACCAGCGGACGGCCGGGCAAAACTTGGAAACGTCCAGGATTCTCAACCAACAGCAAACCGCGTTTAATCGCGCCGATATCAACCGGTAATTGTTCGTTCAAACATTCCAACACCGTCAATGCACACGCGGCATTGGACAACTGATAGGCACCGCGCAAAGCAGGAAACGGCAAGGAATTGCGGTTACGGCTTTGGCCGTCTGAAGATTGCGGATGGAAGCGGTAATTCCACTGTACGCTTTCCATTGACGCAAAATCAAAATCTCGCTGAACCATCAACAGTTTTGCACCAATTTCTTCTGCGTGTTTAACCAATGATTCAGGCGCAGGATTCTGACCGCACACGGCTGGTTTACCGCTACGGAACACTCCGGCTTTTTCAAAACCGACCTGTTCGACAGTATCACCCAAAAATGCCTGATGATCCAAATCCACGCTGGTAACGACCGAGCAGTCGCCATCGAATACATTCACAGCATCCAATCGCCCGCCCAAACCGACTTCCAAAATCATTACATCCACATGTTCATGCATGAAAATATCGACGGCAGCCAAAGCATTAAACTCAAAATACGTCAGCGAAATTTCACCGCGCGCCGCTTCGATACGCTCAAATGAGGAAACAATCAATTGATCTGAAACCGGCTGAGTGTTGATGGCGATTCGTTCGTTGTAACGCAGAAGATGAGGACTGGTCAGCGTACCGACTTTAAAACCGGCTTCTTTATAAATATGCGACAAATAGGCACATACGGAACCTTTGCCATTGGTACCCGCCACCACGACGACAGGACATTGCGGCACCAAATTCATGCGTTTTTTCACTTCTCCCACGCGTTCCAAGCCCATATCGATAAGGCCGGAACTATGGGCAGTCTCCAAATGAGAAAGCCAGTCTTGTAATGTTTTCATTGTATTTATCGCTTCAAAAGACCGTCTGAAACAGCCGTTTAATCCATATCTGCCGCAAGTTCTGCTTTGTCTTCTTTTTCCCGGCACCAGCGCGCCCACACTTTCAGACGGCGGTAGGCATCGCGGTCGGTCATGTCGGGCAAGATGCAGTGTTTAACCATTTTTCCATCAACATTCCATTGCAGAAACAAAGCATAAACTGTCAACATACTGCCGTCTTGCAAAACAGCGCTTCTTCCCTCTTCCTCGTCATTCAAGTAAACCGTCGCACGGTATTGGCGGTCGATGATGATTTTTCTGACCGCATTTCGAGTCTGAAAATTAACGCTGCGCCAAGCATAGGTAAAACTACCGGCCAATGCCGCCAAACCCAGCCACATCATCCAGCCGTAAAACTCGACAAGGCATAAGGCCAACGTCGAAAGGTGTAAGAAGACAATCAGAATTTTCAAAGAACGCGAGGGCTTTAAGGCCGTCTGAAAACTTCGCACGGCTTTACATCATATTGTCGAAAACAGGCGTAATGTTCAATTCCGCCTCTTCCATATCTAAAACCATATCGTGGATTTCGGTATCGAAAAATTCCCAAAAAGCTTTCAAACTCATGTCTTGCGGCCATTTGCTTTTATCGATGTCCCAGCCTGCCAATTCGGCTTCAAAAATCTGCTGGTAGCGTTCGTCAAAATAAGAAATGACGGATTCGGGTTCGTCAAATTGTGGCACAAGGAATACGGAGCAGTTGGTGCGCAGTTGCTCGACGGTCAGATCGGGCATATTTTCATCGGCGGATTTCAGCCATTCCAAAAAACGGGCGGTCGGCTTCAGCACGACAGCAGTACGGTCAACAAAATACATTATTTTCAACTTTCAAAATCATTCGAACCGATCATGCCGTCTGAAATTTCAGACGGCCCGAGTTTAATGTGTCATCACCTGTTGCAGGAATTGTTTGGCACGCTCGTGTTTCGGATTGGTAAAAAATTCTTCCGGCGTTTCATCTTCCAGAATCTGGCCTTTATCGACAAAAATCACACGGTCGGCAACTTCGCGCGCAAAACCCATTTCATGGGTCACACACATCATGGTCATGCCGCTTTCCGCCAAGTCTTTCATTACTTTCAATACCTCGCCGACCATTTCAGGGTCAAGCGCGGAAGTCGGCTCGTCAAACAACATGACGCGCGGCTCCATCGCCAAACCGCGTGCAATCGCCACACGTTGCTGCTGACCGCCGGAAAGCTGACCGGGCAGCGCGTCTTTTTTATGCGCCAAACCGACGCGTTCCAAAAGCTCCATCGCTTTCTTTTCCGCCTCTTCACGACTTTGATTTTTCACTTTCATCGGAGAAAGAATGATATTTTCCAAGACAGTCAAATGCGGATACAGATTGAATCCTTGGAACACAAAACCTACTTCTTCGCGCACTTTGTTCAAATCGGTTTTCGGATCGGCAACATTGATGCCGTCCACCCAAATCTCGCCGCTTTCAATGCGCTCGAGTTGGTTTACCGTACGAATCAGCGTAGATTTGCCACTGCCCGAAGGGCCGCATACAACGACCACTTCGCCTTGTTTGACTTCCAAATTCACGCCGTTGATAACGTGCAAATCTTTAAAATGTTTGTGTACATTTTTGAATTTAATCATGTTTATTTGACATTCTCTAAAATTGACCAGATTTTGGACGGCCTGTTTTTAATCTGTTTGGCGTAATGCTCGATTTTCTCACTGTTGTCCTTGGTATAAATGCCGCGACACAATATATCCAATGCATCTTTGTTCAAGTCGCCATAACGGTTGTTGGTATATACCGACAGGATGCAGGCTTTCAGGGGATTGAAGGGAACGCCGTATTTCTGCGCATTGTCCCGATTTCCAAACAGCCATGCGGTATCTGCTAAAGCTGCGTAGTTGCTCAAAGCTGCCGCTTTAAATAATTTTTCTTTGATCAGCGGATAATTTTTCTGCTTCTGATTTTCCAGTTTGAACACTTCATTCATCAATTTTTGTGAACCGTTAGGCGCAAGTTCGTCTTCTAAAGCTGTTTTATCATATTCGGCTTCAATATCATCAAGTAAGTCTTGTGCCGCTCCTTCGCCGTTTTCTGCGGCTTTTTTCAGCCAATAGTAAAACTCGCTTTCTTTGAGGTTTACAGGGTCTGTTGTCATTTCCAACTGCATGGCCAGCAGATATTGCGCTTCAGCATCGCCGGCTTTTGCTTTGCGCCGCAGGTTTTCTTCTCCGCCGGTGCCTAATGCAAATGCCGTACCGGTAATAAGTACAGCCAGCCCACACCAGACATATTTTTTCAACATTAAGTTCCCAACCTTTCAGACGGCCTTTTGAACCAGATAATTGCTCAATTCCACATATTTCTCAGCGGCAATGTGTTCTGCCCTGTCCTGCGGATTGATGCCGACTGCCTGCAAATCATCATCGCCGGCAAGTTCCTTCAAATTATTGCGTATGGTTTTGCGGCGTTGATGGAAAGCCAGTTTTACCAGTTTGGCAAAATGTTCAAAATCTTCTGCTTTACCAATGCGGTGTTTCACCGGAATCATGCGCACCACGGCCGAATCCACTTTCGGAGCAGGATCAAAGGACTCGGGCGGCACCTCAATCAACATTTCCATATCGAAGAAATATTGCAGCATTACGCCCAGACGGCCATAGTCATTGGTTTTCGGCTGAGCCACCATGCGTTCAACCACTTCTTTTTGCAGCATAAAGTGCATATCGATCACATCGTCTGCCACTTCGCTCAATCGAAACAAAAGCGGCGTAGAAATATTGTACGGCAGGTTGCCGACAATTTTTTTCTTGCCTTCAATGCTGTTGAAATCAAACTGTAATACGTCGCCTTCGTGTATCACCAATTTATCTGCAAACGGCAAGGTTTTCAGACGACGTACGATGTCTCGGTCGATTTCGCAAACATGCAGGCGATTGAGTTTCTTCGCCAAAGGCTCGGTAATGGCAGCCAAGCCAGGGCCGATTTCGATCACGATATCGTCAGGCTGCGGTCTGACCGCGTTGACAATATCGCTAATAATCCGCGTATCCTGCAAAAAATTCTGCCCGAAGCGTTTCCGGGCCTTATGTTCTTTCATATCTTTCTTCAAACAAGCTGTTTAAGGCAGTATTGTAACTGAAACAGGCGTTTTTGTCGGCACGCTTTCAGACGGCATTTGCCTAATTTAAAGC
This sequence comes from Neisseria sp. HMSC068C04, assembly GCF_001810105.1. Lineage (NCBI taxonomy): Bacteria > Pseudomonadati > Pseudomonadota > Betaproteobacteria > Neisseriales > Neisseriaceae > Neisseria > Neisseria sp. HMSC068C04. The sequence goes on along the minus strand of NZ_KV799936.1, from coordinate 91,358 downwards.
AAACGGCGGCGCTTCCAAACCCAAAGATTTCAGTAGTTGCGCGGTCTCATAAACCGGCAAACCCATCACGCCCGTAAAACTGCCCTGCAAATGCTCGACAAATACGCCGCCCAAGCCCTGAATCCCATACGCACCGGCTTTATCCATCGGCTCGCCGCTGGCAACATAGGCTGCAATCTCCTCAGCCGCCAACGTTTTAAAGCGCACTTCACTCGCCTGCACCACATCATGGCGCACGCCTTGCCAGTAAACGCATACAGCCGTCAGCACTTGATGCGTCCGTCCAGACAAGCGTTCCAGCATATCGACCGCATCTGCCTCGGATTCCGGTTTACCCAAAATAACCGCACCATCTGCCACCGTCGTATCCGCCGTCAATACAGCAAACTCAGGCTCTTGATCATGAGTAGCAAACCATTGCGTCACCGCTGCCTGATTTTTCTCGCAGGCCATACGGCGCACATACTCTACTGCAGCTTCGCCTTCTTTAGGGGTTTCATCAATATCCGCAGGAAGGCGGCGTACCGTAAAACCTAAATTCTCCAAAATCTCACGACGGCGCGGACTGCCCGAAGCCAGATAAATTGCGTTCATTGTATTGATTTTCCTTATTTTGAAATTTTATGCTGGCCGGACAGGCGGACATAATGCGCGGACGAATACGTCAAAAATTCCTTTTCCTCATCAGTCAGCGGACGCACTTGTTTCACAGGCGAGCCGACGTATAAAAAACCGCTTTCCAAACGTTTGCGCGGCGGCACCAAACTGCCCGCGCCTATCATCACATCATCTTCGACAACCGTATCATCCAAAATAATCGAGCCCATGCCCACCAACACACGATTCCCAATTCGACAGCCATGCAGCATGACCTTATGCCCAATCGTCACATCATCGCCGATAATCAAAGGCGAACCGTCAGGCTTCGCCGCATTCTTATGCGACACATGCAAAACGCTGCCGTCCTGCACATTACTGCGTTTGCCGATAGAAATACTGTTCACATCGCCGCGCAATACGGCATAAGGCCATATCGATACATCTTCCGCCAGCGACACTTCGCCAATCACTACCGAAGTCTCATCTACAAAACAAGACTCATCAACCGACGGCACATAATCCAAAAACGCACGAATAGGGTTTGCCATTTCCAATATCCTTTTCTCAAAACTAAAACTGATCGGGCCGTCTGAAAACACGGCGTAAAACGATTTTATACTACAACAATACGAAATTAAGCCAGAAAATCATCAAAAGGCCGTCTGAAAAAGTTTTCAGACGGCCTTACATCATAAACCCTTTATCTTGGCTTACGACTATTTATCATTAGCGCCCCAGCTATATTTTATGGAATAATCGCCTTCATTTGATTCTTGGAGAAGCCGATGGACACACGTTCGGGAAATTATGCAGCGCCCCTGCTGGTCGTCGGCTGCGTCGTCTTCGGCTTGGGCAGTTTAATCGTCAAATTTGTCGATGTCGGCTCTTACGCCATCGCATTTTGGCGCTTGCTGATCGCCGCCCCTATATTCTTCCTGCTCGGGCGTTTTTTCAGACAAAAAATGCCCACGAAAAGAAAAACAGTTGGCTACGCAATCTTATCCGGCGTTTTTCTCGCATTCGACCTCGCCCTTTGGCACGAAAGCATTCACGCCGTAGGCCCCGGCATTTCCACCTTGCTCAACAGCCTGCAGATTTTCTTTTTAGCCGCCATCGGCTTCTTCTTTTATTCCGAACGTTTAAGTGCCCTGCAAATTTTAAGTTTGATATTGGCCACCATAGGCGTCGCCTTAATCGGCAGTCCAGAGTTCAGCCATAACAACAATGCCGCATGGGGATTTGTCAGCGGCGTAGTATCCGGTGCCATGCTGGCCCTGTCTATGGTCTTCGTACGCAAAACCCATGAGCAGGAAAAAGTCGGTTTGTTTTCGCTGATGATGATTTTAAGCTTCGGCGGCGCAATGGCGCTGGTCATCCCATCGCTGCTATTCGATGCCGCCCATCTATACCCCAAAACTTTAAACGATGTAATTCTAGTCTCCATCTACGGCATCGTCATGCAATGCTTCGCTTGGGCATTGATTGCTTACGCCATCCCGCTTTTATCCTTGTCACTGACCGGCCTCCTACTGCTCTCCGAACCAGTCGCCGCCATGTTGATCGATTATTTCTGGCTGGATAAACCGATTAATACCGTCCAATGGAGCGGCGCCACTTTGACTTTATTGGCGATTTATTTAGGTTCGTTAAAAGACAAAAAATAGATACAAAAAAGGCCGTCCGAAAAACTTCAGACGGCCTTTTAATCTGTTTATTGCTTATTGGATGCTGGTACCAATACGGCTGAGTTCGCCAAAGTTCATCCAAACGAAGAAGGCTTTACCGACGATCAGTTTGTCATCGACAAATCCCCAATAACGGGAATCGGCGCTGTTGTCACGGTTGTCGCCCATCGCAAAATAACGGCCTTCAGGAACTTTACAGATAAAGCCATTACCGTCTTCTGCGTATTCGCAATTTTCCAAACCGCTTGTTTCAAGCGAGTAATTGTTTTCAGGCATCACTTCGGAGATGTATTTGTTCAATACAGCAATAGATACGGAAGGCTGACCGGCCTCTTTGACCACATCAAAGTTTTTGCCGTTCAAGGCAGTATGAAAACGCTCAAGCGTATGAATCATAGACGGATCGGTATCATCTGCGTATTGATAATTGCCATTTGGTTTTTCGGAAATAATTTCTCCGTTAACAGTCAAAACCTTATCACGGTATTCCACAACGTCGCCCGGAATACCGACGATGCGCTTGATGTAATTCATCTCAGGCTGAAGTGGGTAATTGAACACCACGACATCGCCTCGGGCAATGTTGCCAACAGGGATAATGACCTTATTCAAAATCGGCAGGCGGATACCGTAAGAAAATTTGTTCACCAAGATAAAATCGCCTTTGACCAAGCCAGGACGCATGGAGCTGGACGGAATTTGGAACGGCTCGGCAATAAAGCTGCGCAACACAAAGATAACCAAGATGATGGGGAAAAAGCCGCCCATATAGTCGGTAAAATGCGCATTGTCTTCGCCGGTCTCGCTTTTTTTCAGACGGCCTTTATGGATTGCCCAAACAATACCAGTGAACACGACAAACACCAGCAATACGGCGGTAAAGCTCATATACTCGGACAAAATGCCGAATACGCCGACCATGCACAAGAGATAACTCCATTGCAGGCCGGAGCTCCATTCGCCGTTTTCCTGACGCTCTTTACTGCTTTTAAAGTTGAGGACCAAGCCGGCCAGCAGTACAACGATTGCGCCTAAAGTCAGATTTATACTCATTATTTATCACTCACTTGCAGAATCGCCAAGAACGCGCTTTGCGGGATTTCCACATTGCCCACTTGTTTCATGCGGCGCTTACCTGCTTTTTGTTTTTCGAGAAGTTTTTTCTTACGCGTAATATCGCCGCCGTAACATTTCGCTAAAACGTTTTTACGCAGGGCTTTAACGTTTTCGCGGGCGATAATCTGGCTGCCGATAGCGGCCTGTACGGCAATATCAAACATCTGGCGCGGAATCAGTTCGCGCATTTTTGCTGCCAGCTCGCGACCGCGGTGAACGGCGCTTTGACGGTGGACAATCAGGCTCAGGGCATCGACTTTTTCGCCGTTAACCATAATGTCGAGCTTAATCAAATCAGACGGTTGGAACTCTTTGAAATGGTAGTCCAACGAAGCATAACCGCGCGAAGTCGATTTAAGTTTGTCGAAGAAGTCCATCACGACTTCGTTCATCGGCAAATCATAAGTCAGCATGACTTGGCGGCCCATGTATTGCATATTGACCTGGACGCCGCGCTTTTGATTACACAAAGTCATAACGTTACCGACATATTCCTGCGGCACGAGGATGGTCGCAGTAATAATCGGCTCAAGAATGGTTTCGATGGTGCTGATTTCAGGCAGTTTGGACGGATTTTCAACTTCGATTTTCTCGCCGTTTTTCAACACGACTTCATAAACCACCGTTGGCGCAGTGGTAATCAAGTCCATGTCGAACTCGCGCTCCAAACGCTCCTGCACGATTTCCAAGTGCAACAGGCCCAAGAAGCCGCAACGGAAGCCGAAACCTAATGCTTGGGAAACTTCAGGCTCAAATTTCAACGAAGCATCGTTCAGCTGCAATTTTTCCAACGCGTCACGCAAAGCTTCATAATCGTGGCTTTCCACAGGATAGAGGCCTGCAAATACTTGGCTTTGTACTTCTTGGAAGCCGGGCAGCGGCTCAGAGGCAGGGTTGGCAACCAAAGTAACCGTATCGCCGACTTTCGCCTGACCCAATTCTTTCACGCCGGTAATCAAAAAGCCCACTTCGCCGGCTTTCAGTTCTTGTTTTTGAACTGATTTTGGTGTGAATACGCCCAGCTGCTCAACCTGAGTTTCCGCCTTGGTGCTCATAAAGCGTACTTTGTCTTTCAGCTTGACGGTACCGTTTTTCACACGAATCAGCATGACCACGCCGACGTAGTTGTCAAACCACGAATCGACAATAACCGCTTGCAACGGCGCGTTTTCATCGCCGGTCGGCGCGGGAATTTTGGCAACGATTTCTTCCAAAACATCTTCCACACCAATGCCGCTTTTGGCAGAACATTGAACCGCACCGACGGCATCAATGCCGATAATGTCTTCAATTTCCTGCTCCACGCGTTCGGGTTCTGCGGCAGGCAAGTCAATTTTGTTCAAAACAGGCACGACTTCCACGCCCAAATCAATCGCGGTATAGCAGTTCGCCACGGTTTGCGCTTCTACGCCTTGAGACGCGTCAACCACCAAAAGCGCGCCTTCGCAAGCCGACAGCGAACGGGAAACTTCGTAAGAGAAGTCGACGTGTCCCGGAGTATCAATCAGATTGAGCTGATACACCTGCCCGTCTCGTGCTTTATAGTTGAGCGCGGCGGTTTGCGCTTTAATGGTAATGCCGCGCTCTTTTTCGATGTCCATGGAGTCGAGCACCTGCGTACTCATTTCGCGCAAATCCAAACCGCCGCAGTATTGGATAAAACGGTCGGCAAGCGTCGATTTACCGTGGTCGATGTGGGCAATAATGGAGAAATTCCGTATGTTTTTCATATTGTTATTAAGATAAATGCAATTAAAGTCGGAAAGGCCGTCTGAAAAAACAGGGATTCGGTTTTCAGACGGCCTTAGAATAAGGTTGAATCGTTCCGTATTCTAACGGAAATTCAACGTTTCTGCATGATTTTATAGCGATTTGACAATCTCGATAACCATCTTCGCCGAGCTGACGGCCGCCGTTTTCAAAAACTCTTCAAAGCTGATATCCGCTTTCTCATCTGCCGAATCGGATACGGCGCGAATAATCACAAACGGCACTTCCAACTGGTGACAAGTCTGCGCAATTGCCGCAGCTTCCATTTCCACTGCTTTTACTTCAGGGAAATGGCTGCGGATTTCCGCGACACCTTCACTGCTGTGCACAAAACGGTCGCCACTGACAATCAGGCCTTGCGTTACGGCCGCACCTTCAAACACTTGCGCCGCCTTTTCTGCTTGGCGAATCAGGTTTTCATCCGATGCAAACACAGCAGGAAGTTGCGGCAGCTGTCCCCAAACATAACCAAAAGCCGTTACATCGACATCATGATGCGCCACAGTTTCGCCGATGACCACATCGCCGACCTTCAGGCACTGACCCAAACCGCCTGCACTACCGGTATTGATGACACAATCCGGTGCAAACTGATGAATGACCCAAGAAGTCGAAACCGCTGCATTAACCTTACCGATACCGCTCAAAACCAATATCATGCGTTTTCCGGCCAATTCGCCTTCATACGCCGAGAATTTACCGAAGGATACATGCTTGACATTGGCCATGCTTTCACGCAAAAGCTCGATTTCCTGTTCCATTGCGCCGACCACGGCAATTGTTTGTACTGACATCTCGTTACCTTTCCATTCACTAATCGGGCAACATTATAACAGCAGAATTTAAAATCACAGGGATACTGAAAAATCTGCTATATTCCTAGAACGACACTCAATTTAAAACAGATAGCCACTCTAGCGGGCAAACAGCAAATAATGATTGCTTCTGTTATAATTATTCTCAATAAAATAACTTAACATTAACTATCTAAATTCTTATGTTTGACGAAAATACTCCGGGCGCAAAAGAAGAATTGTTCGCTTGGCTACGCCATATGAACAAATACAAAGGCTCCGACCTTTTCATTACCACCAATTTCCCTCCGGCCATGAAAGTGGACGGCAAAATCACGCGACTGAGCGATGAGCCGCTAAGTGCTGAAAAATGTATGGAAATCGCTTTTTCGATTATGTCTTCCAAACAAATCGAAGAATTTTCTTCCACCAACGAATGTAACTTCGCCATCAGCCTGCCCGATACCAGTCGCTTCCGTGTCAATGCAATGGTTCAACGCGGTGCGACTGCATTGGTGTTCCGCTCCATTACCAGCAATATTCCAAAATTTGAAACGCTCAATCTGCCCCCTATTCTGAAAGACATTGCCCTCAGAAAACGCGGCCTGATTATTTTTGTCGGTGGTACAGGTTCGGGCAAGTCCACTTCCCTCGCCTCCCTTATCGACTATCGAAACGAAAACAGCTTCGACCACATTATTACCATCGAAGACCCGATTGAGTTTATCCACCAACACAAAAACTGCATCATCACCCAACGTGAAATCGGTGTAGATACAGAAAATTGGCCGATTGCGCTGAAAAACACCCTGCGCCAAGCGCCGGATGTTATCCTGATTGGTGAAATCCGAGACCGCGAGACCATGGACTACGCTATTTCCTTCGCGGAAACCGGCCATTTATGTATGGCGACACTGCACGCCAACAGTACCAACCAAGCACTCGACCGCATCATCAACTTCTTCCCCGAAGAGCGCCGTACCCAGTTGCTAACCGACTTATCGCTCAACCTGCAAGCCTTTATTTCACAACGACTGATTCCCCGTGAAAGTGGCAGGGGTCGCGTTGCGGCAGTCGAAGTTTTACTCAATTCGCCGATTATTGCCGACTTGATTCAAAAAGGTGAAGTCCACAACATCAAAGAAATGATGAAAAAATCAACCGGCATGGGCATGATCACTTTTGACCAAGCTTTGTATGATTTGTATGAAAACGGCGATATCAGCTATCAAGACGCCATTAAAAATGCCGACTCCGCCCATGATTTGCGCTTAGACATTCAATTACGAAGCCGTCGTGCGCAAAATGCCGGTCCGGATTTAGAATTGATTTAACAGCTTCAAAGCATAAAAAAGGCCGTCTGAAACCTCACTACAAGTTTCAGACGGCCTTTATTCCATCAAATAATCAAGCCTGTTTCAATTTTGCATCGGCATCACGCAATGCAGTGCGCAGACCTTCCTCGATAACCGGATGGTAGAACGGCATATCCAGCATTTGCGGAATCGTCATCTTCATTTGATGCGCCCAAGCCATCAAGTGTGCCAAATGTTCGGCAGCAGGACCGACAACTTCCGCACCAATGAAACGGCCGGTTGCTTTCTCAGCATACAAACGCATATGGCCTTTGTTGACCAACATAACGCGGCTGCGGCCTTGGTTTCGGAAGGAAACTTCGCCGATTACAAACTCATCAGGCTGATATTTTGCCGTAACTTGCGCATATTTCAAGCCGATAGTGGCAATTTGCGGACTGGTGAATACCACGCCGATGACGCTACGGCGCAAACCGCCCTCAATATTCGGGAAAATAGCGGCATTATGACCGGCAATTTTGCCTTGGTCGGAAGCTTCATGCAGCAGAGGCAATTGATTGGATGCATCGCCTGCGATAAAGATATGCGGAATGCTGGTTTGCATGGTCAGCGGATCAGCAACAGGCACGCCACGCTCATCTTTTTCGATATTCAGGTTTTCCAAACCGATATTGTCCACATTCGGACGGCGACCGGCGGCAGCCAAAGCATATTCGGCATGGAACACACCTTTTTCGCCATCTTGTTCCCAATGAACTTCAACATTGCCTTCTGCGTCCAATTTGACTTCGGTTTTGGCATCCAAATGCAAAGTCAACTCTTCACCAAAAACGGTTTTGGCTTCTTCAGCGACAACAGGGTCAGAAATACCACCAATCGCACCGGCCACGCCAAAAATTTCAACTTTCACGCCTAAACGGTGCAAAGCCTGACCCAACTCTAAACCGATTACGCCAGGTCCGAATACGGCCACACTCTTAGGCAGGGTATCCCAAGAGAAAACATCATCGTTCACAATCAAGCGATCACCCAAAACTTCCCACTGAGGGAAAATCACAGGACGCGAACCGGTGGCAATCACAAAACTTTTTGCAGTGATTTGAGTATGGTCATCAATTTGGACGGTGTGTTCGTCAACAAATTTTGCCGTACCCATAATGCGCTTGTCGGCAGGCCACTCTTCTACATCGCTGACTACAAAACCGACAAAACGGTCGCGTTCGGACTTCACGCGGTGCATGACTTCTTCGCCGTTTACCGTTACGCTGTCTTTATCCAAATGCACGCCAAACGGATCGGTATGCAGAGCATGATGGCGCGCTTCCGCAGCTGCAATCAGCAATTTGGACGGCATACAGCCGACACGCGCACAAGTTGTTCCGAATACATTGTTTTCAATCAGGTAAACATTGTCTGTATGAAGTCGGGCATTGCGAAATGCGCCCATACCGGCTGTACCGCCACCCAGTACTACCACATCTGCTTGAATCTTTTTCATATTTTATCCTTACTGTCTATATCCAAACCGATATTGCCATCAGGTTATCCATTTTTCAGACGACCTAAACTTCATAAACTATCAAAATTTAAAAATCAATAGCCAATATCTAAATATCGATTTAAAACAATAATCTCAAATTCTACTTGTAAATATAGAGTTATTCAGAACGCCGATTTGTAAACGTCGTCTGAATAACTCTATATTTGGGTCTTTCAGACGGCCTTTTCAAGCCGTCTCAAGCATACAGGCAATTAGTTTTTAGCCAAGTAAGCTTCCAAGTCTTCGCTGCCGCCGATGTATTTGCCGCCGATGAATACTTGAGGAGCAGTCATCTTGCCGGTAATAGCGCGTACGGAAGTAACAGTTGCATCTTTGCCCAATACGATTTCTTCGTAAGACAAGCCTTTGTCTTGCAGAGCTTTTTTAGCTTTAGCACAGAATGGGCAGCCAGGTTTGGTGAAGATGGCAACAGACTCTTGAGCTTTCCACTCAGGAGCGATATATTTCAACATAGTGTCAGCATCAGACACTTTGAAAGGATCGCCTGGTTCTTCAGGTTCGATAAACATTTTTTCAATCACGCCGTCGTTAACCAGCATGGAGTAACGCCAAGAGCGTTTGCCGAAGCCCAAGTCTTCTTTGCCAACCAACATGCCCATGCCTTCAGTGAATTCACCGTTGCCATCAGGAATCATGTAGATGTTGTTAGCTTCTTCTTCAGCAGCCCAAGCGTTCATGACGAAAGTATCGTTTACAGATACGCAGTAGATTGCGTCAATACCGTTTTCTTTGAACGCGCCAAACAATTCGTTGTAGCGTGGCAGATGAGAAGAAGAGCAAGTTGGAGTAAATGCGCCAGGCAGAGAGAACACGACTACTTTTTTGCCTTTGAACAAATCATCAGTAGAAACATCTTTCCAAGTGTCACCAACGCGAGTGCGGAATACTACGGAAGGTACTTTTTGACCGGTACGATCTTGCAAAGCCATTTTTAAGCTCCTTAAAAATTCGGGTTTGAGAAATGAATCAATGCTTGCATTTTAATGCAGGCCTATCGATTTGTATAATTTATAGTTCAAATAATATTAATTACATCAAACTATCAATTCAATTAAACCGAAAACAGCTATTCTTCTAAATGAAGGCTGTCTGAAATAAAACAAGTACCTGACTGAAATTATTTTTTAGGTAAAGGCTGAACGGGAGAATCCGAAGCCACAATTTCACCGATGGCTGTTTCCGCAATATCCTTCAAAGCATAGCGGTCTTTATCCGGCATGTCTGTCGGTTTGTACTGAGGCAAGAAATCCAAACGGATACGGATTTTCTTCATAGAAACAATGCGCCATAAAGACTGAAATAGGTTTACCTCCGCATAGGATGGCAGATCCGTCCGTTGTCCTTCATCATCATAATAGCGTAAGGTTACCGCCTGAATCGGCGCTTTCGCATCAATAGCCGATTGAAACAGGGCTGCTTTAAACGGCAAAATACCCAAGCCGGAAGAAGTCCGCGCCTCGGGGAAGAAGCTGACATTCTGCCCTGCTTTCAATGCCGCACAAATCGCCTGATTAATCGGCTCGACATCACGGCGGGAATTGCGGTTAATAAACACCGTGCCGGCATTTTTACCCATTTTCCCCAAAACCGGCCAACCGCTGATTTCCTTTTTTGCAATAAAACTGCTCGGATAAACGGCGCTCATAGCAAAAATATCCAACCAAGACACATGGTTGGCCACGACCAAAGTACCGCTCACATTTCCTTGAGGCGGTACGCCGATTTCCAATTCGATATCCAAAGCATCCAATGCACCTTTTCCCAAAACAACCACAGCGTGATTGCGTTCCTCTGCGTTGTTGCCATCGATGGCACGCAAATCCCGACCGGTTCTGAATAACCAAGCTGCCAAACGGCAAAGTCTGCCCAGTCGTTTAAAAAAAGGAGCTTTTTGTTTAGACATAAAATTTCTTCTGTATTGTGTTCATTATTTTCAGACGGCCTCTGACATTTAAGGCCGTCTGAAACTATTTCTGGCAATTTGGACAATAAAATGTTCCACGCTGCCCCAAAGTTTCTTTAAAAATCAACCCGCCACATTGGACACAAGGCTCATTGTGGCGGCCGTAAACCGTATATTCCTGCTGAAAGTAGCCGTTTTTCCCATCGCTATTAACGAAGTCTCGTAGCGTACTGCCGCCCGTTTCAATCGCCCTTTGCAGAACTGCTTTAACAGTCTCCACCAATAATGTGCATTCTTTCTTGGTCAGCTTATTCGCCGGACGCAATGGTGAAATACCTGCCTTAAACAGGCTTTCATTCGCATAAATATTGCCGACGCCAACCACCACCGCATTATCCATCAGCGCTAATTTGACCGCACGCTTTTGGTTTTTTAATTTCTGATACAGGTAATTTACATCAAAATCATCCGAGAGCGGCTCCGGCCCCAACTTTTCCAACAGAGGATGATGCTCTGCAATACCCTCATACCACAATACCGCACCAAATTTACGCGGATCGTGATAACGCAATACTGTGCCGTCATTAAATACAAAATCTAAATGATCATGTTTATCCGGCGTGGCGATACGCTCATCATCGACGGTAAAAATCCGCAAACTGCCGGACATGCCTAAATGAATAAGTAAAATACCCGTTTCAAAAGTAATAATCAAATACTTCGCACGACGGTTGCATGTCAAAACCTTGCGCCCGGCCAAAATTTGCGCCAAGTTCGGATGAATAGGCCATCTCAATTTAAACTGGCGAATAATGACTTTTTCTATCTTTTTGCCATCAATATGCGGCGCGATTCCGCGTAAAGTCGTTTCCACCTCAGGTAATTCAGGCATCATTATTCTCCAAATTCATCATTATATATAGGCCGTCTGAAAACTATTTGGCCAAACGTGCCGTACTTAAAGCAACCGTATTGCCATCGAATGCAGATTCCAATTCAGGCAAAGGACGGACACCAATCAAATGTTTCGTTAAAACCACACCATAAACCGCCGCACACTGCGGCCACCACCTATCCCCGGCCTTTTCCATAAACCGCCAGAACTTCAAAGCAGATGGCGAATTTACCGCAGGCAGATAATCCATAAACTGCCCATATTCCATTTCAAAACCAATAGCGGCAATTTTTCGTTTCAACTCAGCCAGAGCCAAGCATTGAGATTTCATAGGCAGTCTTTTGCCATCAAACCACGAGCTAAATCCCCACAAAGATCTAGGGTTAAACCCCGTCAAAATCAACCTTCCTTCAGGGTTTAATACCCTAAACGCCTCTTTCAATACCAAATCGGCAGATGAAATTTCCAAAAGATGGGGCATCAATAACACATCCACAGAATGAGTTTCAAATGCCAACATTTCAGCATCCATCCGCACATCGCACGGCACCACAATCATATTTTCAGACGGCCTCTGCCATATACCGCCTAATTGAACTGCCACTTGACCATTCAAATATTGCAAATGCCGTCTGAAAAAATCCGCCTCTTTTTGAGCAAGATATTGTCCCATTGGCGTTTGTATAAAAAAAACTTCCATTAAAGACTCCCCTATGCATCCCGACTTGTGTGACAGAATTTTAACACCACGACCACATCATACAAGCAAATTCCCTGCCCGACTTGACGTTTGAATGCTGAAACGATACCATCGAAAAGACGAAATTTTATTATATATTTGATAACTCTATTTACTATGGCAAAACTAAAAACCATCGCTCTGACCGTTTCAAGCCTGTCGGCAGTTTCCGCCACAGCCTACGCGCAAAACGCTACGCCCAACCAAGTCGGCATGGCCATGATGCGCCTCAACTCCTCCCTGCTCGACCAAGCCAAAGCACAAACTTTCGGCTCTGGCAGCTTGTGGGCATCATTGCGTAAAGACTTCCGCATCAACGAAGTCAACACAGAACTGGTTCGCCGCCATGAAAACAAATTTGCAGCAAACAGTGCATATTTCGACCGCACCATCTCCCGCAGCAAACCTTATATGTACCATATTGCCAATGAAGTTAAAAAACGCAATATGCCTGCTGAAATCGCTTTACTGCCTTTCATTGAAAGCGCATTCGTAACCAAAGCCAAATCTCATGTCGGCGCATCCGGCCTGTGGCAATTTATGCCGGCTACCGGCCGCCACTTCGGCTTGGAAAAAACGCCTTTATATGACGGCCGCCACGACGTTTATGCCGCTACCGATGCCGCATTAAACTACCTGCAATACCTGCACGGCATGTTCGGCGATTGGTCTTTGGCCCTTGCCGCTTACAACTGGGGCGAAGGTAACGTCGGCCGCGCCGTAAACCGTGCCCGTGCTCAAGGTTTGGAGCCGACATACGAAAACCTGCGTATGCCGAACGAAACACGCAATTACGTTCCCAAACTTTTGGCCGTCCGCAATATCGTTGCCAATCCGCAAACTTTCGGCATGAATATCAGCGAAATCAGCAATCAGCCGTATTTCAAATCCATCAGCATCGACAAACCTATTGATAACAGCACAATCGCTCGCTTTGCAAACATCAGCGAAAGCGAACTGCTAGCACTCAACCCAGGTTTCAATGCCCCGGTATTCATCCCTAAAAACAACCGTCGTCTGTTGTTGCCAGTTTCTGCGGTTTCTGCATTTGAAAAGAACTACCGCAATGCCAATCCAGATACCCTGATGTCTTGGGATATTTATACTTCCTTGGGTAACAAAAAGCTTAATGCCATTGCCAACGATACCGGCATGAGCGTAGCCGAACTCAAACGCCTCAACGGCCTGAGCGGTAGCGCCATTTCTGAAGGCCGCAGCATTTTGGTAGCTAAAAACTCAGCTACCCAAAGTCAAGATATCATTAACTTTATCGACAAAGATAATACGCCGGATACTTACCAATCCAATATGCCGGCCATGTCTCCGATTATTGCTTCCAACGTAGCAGAACCGGTTAAAGTCGCTCAAACTACCGTGACCAATATTGTTGCACCTGTTATTCCACAGTCCAGCAAACCGGTTGACTTTATTGCACGTAGCAAAGCTGATAACGTTACTTCCATAGCGGCAACAGAAACCAAGGCGCAGTCTCAAGTTGCAAGTGCAGAAGTAGCTGCCCCTGTTGTAGCCATGATCCATACTACTGCTGAGCCTGCTGCTACAAATGTTGCAGAAGCACCAAAAGCAGCTATCCCTGCAGACTTGACTGCACCGACTGTTGCTACAAACGATGTAGCCCCTACTCCTGCAGTTGAATCTGTTGCTGCCGCGCCGGTTCAAGAAGAGCATGATGACCTGATGACCTTAGTACAAAGCCGACCTACAGATGAACCGGCAGCAACTGTTGCTGAAGCGACTCCTGAAACCAAACAAGTTCAAACTGTTGTGACTGCTGAAAGCGCTCGTACAGAACGTATCGCAGCCAATATCGTTAAACAGCAAAGCCGCATCAATGCACGTCTTGCCCGTGTAAGCGGTCAACAAGACACACAAACTGCAGCACTTGCAGCAGGTACACACCGTGTAGAAGATGGCGATACGTTATTTAACATCTCCAAACGTTATAACCTGAGCGTAGCTGATTTGATTATTGCCAACAACATCAAAGGTAACAATATCAAAAAAGGCCAAATCCTTCGTGTTACAGCTGCTCCGGCAAAAGTCCGCAGCAACCCGATTCAAAACGTTTCCTACACTGTACGCAAAGGCGATACTTTAAACACCATCGCCAACCGTTTCAATGTTGATGTCAATGATATCCGCCGTTGGAACCGTAATACCCGTACTGTGACTCCTGGTCAACGTTTGAAACTGATCGGTAGCTAATACTCCCCTGTTCTATCCTTGTGAATATATGGCCGTCTGAAATATTTCAGACGGCCATAGCTTTTTACACCTCCCCTTAAAGTCCTATCTAAACATTTAAGGAATTTTGTAAGGACTCTACTGTAAGGATAACCAGAAAATTAAAAAATAGCCTACACCTTCAAAATGAAGCTGCGGACTACTTTTCTTTTCATACTATTAAGGCTGCATTATCAGACTGAAACCTCTTTAAGTGCTAAAGGTCGTCTGAAAAACAAAAAAACAGTCCGCAGCTTCATTTTGAAGGCTTGGACTTGTTTTTATTTGCACTAGGTTAAGACTACGCTCTCAAGCTATCCTACATCTATGGATGTTTAGCGGAATTCAAAGAATTCCAAATGTTGCGACCTTGTTTTCAGGTTGTCTGAAATGCTGCGCGTGAAGCTGCTGCTTCCACATAGCCACAGGCTGCGGTTGGCGCTGTCGCGGACAGTCTGTCCGATATGTTCGGCGGTGAGCCTTTGGGTTTCCGAAGGGATATAGTGGAAATTCACGTTGGCTTGTTGCGCTAAATTTTGCCAATGGGCAAGCGTATCGGCAGACAGATTTCTATCAGCATGGAACCAGTCTATCGACTGGGTAATTGGCTGTTTCGCCAGTTCATTAAGGCGTGCAAGAAATGGGGTAAAACCAATGCCGTTGCTGACCCAAATTTGCGCTTGCTTATCAGAAAAGTCAAAACGTCCGTATGCACCATCGATTTGAACGGTGTCGCCAATGTTCAGGCGTTGTGGCAGGCGGTGTGTGTAATCGCCCAAATCTTTGATAACGAGCGTGAGCTCTTGGTTATCAGGCTGCCAGTCTGAAGCGATGGTGAAGGGGTGGCTTTCTCCGTGTGTGCGTAAAAAGAGGAATTGTCCTGCACAGTGTCCTTGCCATTTCGGGGCATTCAGAGTCAGAGAGAGCAGTTTACCGTTTTGATTCAGGGCGGAGACGGTAGCGTTTTGCGGATTACCGATGCGCTTGAACAGGGCAATCAGCGAACAGGCGATGCCTGCACCTAAAGGCGGCGATGATCAGCCAGCCCAGCGGTTGCGACCAGTAGGAAAAGTTTACCAGTACGATCGTGTGCCACACGAGCGCGAGATAAACGGGTACGACCAGGATATGGAGTTTGGCAAACCAGCGGTAGGGTATGCGTTTGATGAGGGCGGCGACAAGTAGAACGATGGCGACATAAAAAGCGATTTCACCAACTTCTTCGGCAAAGTGGCGTTGGGTAGCCAGCCAATCTTTTAACGTCAATATTTCCTGCATCGGCGGGCGCGGCGGTTTTTTGCCGTCAAACAGTCCGAGCTTTACCAGCCATTTGGGGAATTGCTTGGTAGTCCAGTGCAGGATGCTGCCTGAAAGGGCGATGATGCCGAGCCATTTGTGCAGGCGGTACATTTTGTCCAGTCCGCCGAGCGGGGTTTCCAATATTTTGGGGCGCACGGCGAGTATCAGACAGGCACTCATCGCCAGTATGCTGATGGCGCCTGTGAGTTGCAGCATTAGGTTGCGTATGGGATATACGCCCCATTGGTCTGGGAATGATGTTGCAAGCAGCCATAAAGCGAATATGCCTCCGAAAAATATGGCTAAGGTTAGTTTGATGTTTCTCATGGTCATGGTCCCTGATAAAGTTGAGTTAAAACAGCCTGCGCCGTTTACAGGAAAAATTGTATAGGGAAAAAATTAGATGATAATTATTGTGCTACAAATAAAAGCGTGAATTGACTCAAAACTTGATAAAGTCTCTAAAATATTGAAAAATATGGTTTTGATTAGTTTGACTTCATAGTGGTTTACATTTAAGGCTACCCTAGACAACCCAATCCATACCAAGATTTTATGGACACGCAACGCACGGCGTATTTAAAAATGCCAACTCAAAAAATCAGAAGAGTGTACATAATGCACACTCTTTCAAAGTTTGATTTCTCTTCAAACTCAATGCTTACTACTTGAATTCAAATCTATCTTCTATTTCACAGCATGATTATGCCGGTGAAAAAGCATCACAGAAAAAGGCATCTTCCGGTAAAGCGCATTTTTGAGTCAGCAAACTTTGCGCACTCTCGATCATAGCTGGTGACCCGCAAGCATAAACTTCATATTGGCTTAAATCAGAATAATTTTGTGCGGCAACGTTTTGCACGTATCCATTCTCCCCTTTCCAATCGGAATCAGGCTTAGAAAGAACAGGCGAGAATTTCGCATTTTTCAGACGGCCTATTAATGCTTCTGCTTCTTCCAATGCGTACAAATCCTCCTGCCGACGTGCTCCCCAGTAAAAATGAACCTGACGTTCGCTATTCTGATGAATCAAATCAAGCAAAATACTGCGGATAGGTGCATAGCCTGTACCCGTTGCCAACAAAACAATCGGTTTATCACTATCCTTTTGCAACGTAAATGTACCCAATGGGCCTTTAACGCGGACAATGCCTTTTTCTTTGATTTTAGGCTCTGCACCAAAAATCATTTCCGAACATACGCCATTTTCACGTTTGCGGATATGCAGCTCCAAAACACCTTCCTGGTCAGGAGAATTGGCGATTGAATAGCTGCGGCTGATATTACCGGGAAGAAGCAAATCAATATATTGTCCGGCATAAAATGCAAATGACGGCGCTTTAGGTAAAGCTAATCTTAACAAAGCAACATCATGTTTGATTTCAATCGTTTCGATGCGTACAGGCAAAGTGCGCACCGGCAAGGCATTCGGATTAAACCCCGGTACATTGATTTTCAGGTTGCTCTTCGCAGTAGTGCAGCACAATAGCACTTTACCCTGCGCTTTTTCTTCTGCGCTGATGGCTTTATCAATATGATCGCCCATTTCAAATTCGCCACTCATCAACTCGGCCTTACATTGTCCGCAAGCGCCACTTTTACAAGAATGAGGCAAATTTAAATTCTGACGTGTCGCGGCAGCAAGAACGGTTTCATCCTCGTTTGCCGTAAATGTGATTTGATCTGATAAGGTAATAGTATGTGTCATGGTATTTAGAATAATTTTAGAATTAAAAATAAAGGCCGTCTGAAAAACATTTAAACCCTGTTTTCAGACGGCCTGCCCTATCTATCAAGCTAATTTGGCTTTAATCAGCTCTTGAACTTGAGCCGGATTGGCCTTGCCTTTACTTGCTTTCATCACTTGGCCGACAATCGCATTCAGGGCTTTCTCATTACCGGAACGAAATTGCTCAATGGCTTTCGCATTGTTTGCCAACACTTCATCTACCATCGCTTCAATTGCACCAGTGTCAGTAATTTGTTGCAAACCATGTTTCTCAATGATCTCAGCAATACCTGCTTCAGGCTCTGCCCACATTGCTTCAAAAGCTTTTTTCGCCAGTTTGCTGCTTAATGTTCCATCTGCAACTTTAGCAACCAACTCAGCAAGACGTGGAGCTGTAATCGGGCTTTCAGCCAACTCCAAACCTTCTTTATTCAAGGTGGCGGCAAGCTCACCGTTCATCCAGTTTGCAGTCAATTTACCTTGGCCACAGGCTTTGGCCGCTTCTTCAAAATAGGCGGCTTGAGCGCGGCTGGCAGTCAACAGACGTGCATCATAGTCAGACACGCCGTAATCGGCAACAAAACGCGCCGCCATTTCATGCGGCAATTCAGGCATTTCATCTTTGGCTTTTTGCAGTTGGCCGTCTGAAATAATGACCGGCAACAAATCCGGATCCGGGAAATAGCGGTAATCGTGCGCATCTTCTTTCAAACGCATTACACGGGTTTCGCCTTTTTCAGGGTCAAACAGCATGGTTGCCTGCTGTACTTTACCGCCGTCTTCCAAAATTTCGATTTGCGCTTCCACTTCATAATTGATGGCTTGTTCCAAAAAGCGGAAAGAGTTGAGGTTTTTGATTTCACGGCGTGTACCGAACTCTGCCTGACCTTTTGGACGTACAGAAACGTTGGCATCAACGCGGAACGAGCCTTCCGCCATATTGCCGTCGCAAATATCCAACCAAGTTACCAAACCGTGCAACGCTTTAGCGTATGCCACGGCTTCGGCTGCGGAACGCAATTCAGGCTCGGAGACAACTTCCAACAAAGGCGTACCGGCACGGTTCAAGTCGATACCGGTAGCACCGTTCAAGCCTTCGTGCACGGATTTACCCGCATCTTCTTCCATGTGCGCACGGGTAACATTGATGGTTTTAACCTCATCGCCCACTACGATTTCCAGTTTGCCATGTTCCACAATCGGCAAATCCAACTGGCTGATTTGATAGCCTTTTGGCAAATCAGGATAAAAATAGTTTTTACGGTCGAACACGTTTTTCTGATTGATTTTCGCATCCAAAGCCAAACCGAGTTTAATGGCTTTTTCGACGACTTCGCGGTTCATTACCGGCAATACGCCCGGCAACGCACACTCAACCACGCTGGCGTGGGCATTAGGCTCGGCACCGAATGCAGTGGATGCGCCGCTGAAGATTTTGGATTGGGTGTTGAGTTGGACGTGGATTTCCAGTCCGATTACGGTTTCCCAAGTCATAAGGGTCTTTCTGTCGAAAAAAAGTTAATCGGTTAAATGAGTGATTCGTTTTTCAGACGGCCTGAATAAAAACCATAACAGGCCGTCTGTAAGATAAGTTTATTTCCTGCGGCGTTGGAAACCGGGCAGTTGCCAATGGAAACGGTATGCAGTCAGACGGAACAACAACCCGCCGGCAAAGAGCAGGTTTAACGTAAAAATATTAATCCAGCCCAAATGCCCGAACAGATAAATCAGCCCGCCAATCAAAATGGCCACGCTGCCGTAAAGGTCGGTGCGCAAAATCATCGGCACATCATTGACCAAAATATCGCGCGCAATACCGCCGCCGACGGCAGTCACAAAAGCCAAAGAAATAACGCCGAACAGATTGAGCTGCAAGGCCATACCGATTTGTGCACCGGTAATGCTGAACGCTGCCAAACCGATGGCATCGGCAATAATAAAAGCAGCGGCCAAATAGGTGCTGCGATAACGTTGCACCCTTATCAACCATGCAATGGCAAGCGTGGCAAACACAACAATCAACGCATCGGTTTGCAAAAACACTTGCGGAATCCGGCCGACCAAACCATCTCGTATCATGCCGCCGCCGACAGCCGTCAGTAACGCAGTAATGACAACACCGAGTACATCCAATCGCTTGTTGTAGCCGACCAAATAGCCGGAAATGGCAAACGCGGCTGTCCCAATGATTTGAATGAAGTCGGTAGCTGTCATGTTTTTAAATATCTACAATATGCAGCACCTCAATACATTCAGGCGCTTTTATACGGTTTATTTTCAGACGGCCTTGAATCATCAAGGCCCTAAAACATTATTCCGGCGCTTTAGTGTGCCAATCGCTGTTCAGTTGAACCTGATGTGCAGCGCCCAGAATTTTGGCTTCGGAGAAATAGTTGCCGATAAATTGGACACCAATCGGCAGGCCGTTTGCGCTGAAACCGGCAGGCAGAGTCAGTGCAGGCAAACCGGCAAGGTTCACGGCGATGGTGTAAATATCGGACAAGTACATTTGCACAGGGTCGTGAATGTCGCTGCCGAGTTTAGGCGCGGCAGTCGGCGCAGTTGGCGCCAAAATGAAATCACATTGACCAAAGGCCGTCTGAAAATCATTGGCAACCAGACGGCGCAGTTTTTGCGCTTTCAAGTAGTACGCATCGTAGTAACCATGGCTCAATACATAAGTACCGATCATAATACGGCGCTTAACCTCGCTGCCGAAACCTTCGGCACGGGTGTTGCTGTACATTTCTTCCAAATCGCCGAATTGCGCTGCACGATGGCCATAACGTACGCCGTCGAAACGGGACAAGTTGGTACTTGCTTCCGCGGAGGCGAGAACATAATAAGCAGGAATCGACAATGATGTCTGCGGCAGGGAAACTTCAACAGTCTCCGCGCCTTGAGCTTTAAGCAAATCAATAACGCTTTGCAAGGCCGTCTGAACATCGGCATCCGCGCCTTCGCCGAAATATTCTTTAGGCAAACCAATTTTCAAACCTTTAAGCGGCTTGTCCAAATCACGGGTGTAGTCTTCTTTGTCGCGCTCCAAACTGGTGGAATCGCGCTCGTCAAAGCTGGCCATGGCGTTCAACAAAATCGCACAGTCTTCGGCCGTTTGCGCCATAGGACCGGCTTGGTCAAAGCTGGAAGCATAAGCAACCATGCCAAAGCGTGAAACCGTACCGTAAGTCGGTTTGATGCCGGTAATGCCGCAATGCGATGCAGGCTGACGGATAGAACCGCCGGTATCCGAACCCAATGCAGCCGGTGCCAAACGAGCTGCAATCACGGCAGCCGAACCGCCTGACGAACCGCCGGGAACATGTTCAAGATTCCATGGGTTTTTGGTTGCGCCGTAGAACGAAGTCTCATTGGTCGAACCCATGGCAAATTCGTCCATATTGGTACGGCCAAGAGTAACCATGCCGGCATCCAACAGGTTTTGCACCACAGTGGCAGTATAAGGAGACACAAAGTTATCCAACATTTTGGAGCTGCATGCACTGCGCCAACCTGTTTGGCAGAAAATATCTTTGTAAGCAACTGGCACACCGGTCAAAGCCGTTGCATTGCCGGCCGCGATACGCGCATCGGCTGCCTTGGCTTCAGCAAGGGTCTTATCTTGATCGATGGTAACGTAGCCGTTGATGGCAGGGTTTTTCGCAGCAATAGCGGCCAAATATTCGGTCGCCAATTCGACTGCGGAAATTTGTTTGGATTGCAGCAGGCTGCTGGCTTGTTTGAGCGTGTAAGCGGTCATTGTGCCGTACTTTCTATAAAACAGTTTTTGCTTTCAAAACAGATATTGAAAACATCCGTTTAAATCAATAAATCGGGCCGTCTGAACAGAATATCCTTTCAGACGGCCTTGCAATAGGAGTTTGCAGATGAGCAAAGGCCGTCTGAAACCTTATTCTTCAATCACTTGAGGAACGATATACAGGCGGTTGCGCACTTCAGGAGCAACAGCCTGATATTCTGCGGCGTGATCGGTTTCAGTCACTTTATCTTCGCGCAGGCGCAAAGCGGCTTCGTGCGGATGCGCCATGGGTTCGATGCCGTCGGTATCGACGCTTTGCATGTTTTCAACCATGGCGAAAATGTCGTTCAACTCGGCAAGCGTTTTGTTTTTTTCTTCATCCGTTAAAGTGAGGCGCGAGAGTTTTGCGATTTTTTCCACATCATTTAAGCTTAAAGCCATAAAAAATCCTTGTCTGATAGCAATTTGGGGTATCATTGCATTTCGTCTTCTATGAAGCGAAGAATTATAACCGAAAACCAAACAGGTTGGCATGGTGTTTTGATTCAGACGGCCTTTTAAGGGTGCATTTATCCGTCTAAAACCATGTACCTGTTTTTCTTATTTTAAATACTGCTTAACACATCCGTGCTGGGCCGGAATTTCAGGTATCCTATGTTTCGTCTTTTATCTCGTTTCCTCTCCAATGATATTGCCATCGACTTGGGCACGGCCAACACGCTGATTTTTGTACGCGGCAAAGGGATTGTTTTGGATGAGCCGTCTGTGGTTGCGATTCAATCCGGCGCAGGCAATAAAAGTAAAATTATGGCGGTGGGCACGGAAGCCAAAAAAATGCAGGGACGTGCGCCGCGCAATATTGAAATCGTCCGCCCGATGAGGGACGGTGTGATTGCTGATTTTGTGATTACCGAGCGCATGCTGGGTATGTTGATTAAAAAAGCCACCGAAGGACGGTCTTTGGTTCCGCCTCGTGTGGTTATCTGTGTTCCGGGCGGCTCTACCCAAGTGGAACGTAAAGCAATTTTGGATTCTGCGTTTGCTGCCGGCGCGGCAAGCGTGCATTTGATTGAAGAACCGATGGCCGCCGCTTTGGGCGCAGGCTTGCCGATTGAAGATGCGGCAGGCTCGATGATTGTCGACATTGGCGGCGGTACGACCGAAATCGGTATTCTTTCACTGGGCGGTATGGCCTATTCTGCTTCTGTCCGCGCAGCCGGCGATGAATTCGATAAAAGCATCATTCATTACCTACGCCGCCATCGCGGTGTCTTGATTGGCGAAGCTACGGCAGAAGAATTGAAGAAACAAATCGGCTCTGCTTCGGGCTTTGAAACCGAAACAGCCATGCGTATTAAAGGCCGCGATCTGGCCGAAGGTACGCCTAAATCCTTGGCGGTTACTTCAGATGAAATCCGTGAAGCATTGAGTGAAACAGTAAATCAAATCATCCGAGCCGTCCGTCTGGCTTTGGAACAGACTCCGCCCGAATTGGCCGGCGACATCGCCGACCGCGGTATTATGCTGACCGGCGGCGGCGCCCTTCTGCACGGTATCGATACCGTCTTGGCCGATGCAACCGGCCTACCCGTCGGTATTGCCGACCAGCCTCTGAACTGCGTTGCCTATGGTGCCGGTAAGGCTTTGGACTATATCGGCAAATGGGATACCGTGTTTACGGAAAACCCATAAGGTAGATGGTTATGGAACGCTCTTCTTTACGCTTTGACGAGGCAAAAGGCCCTAAGCTGTTGCCTCGTTTTGTCGTTTATATCACTCTGGCTGCCGGTCTGATGGTGGCCGATTACCGCTTTTCATTAATGCAGCCTGTACGTGCGGCAGTCATGCCCATGCTCTACCCTGTTCAATGGCTGGCGAATCAACCTGTTCAACTTTATCAATATTTTACCGACCTCTCCCAGTCCAAATCCGAGCTCTTGGAACAAAACCGCCAGCTTCTGGAAGAAAATGGCCGTCTGAAAATCGATTTACAGCGGGATAAAGTCAATACCGATGAATTGCGCGAATTAAAAAAACTGTACGGTTTGCAACAAAAAGGCATTCACAACGTTATCGGTGCGGAAGTCATTTCCAATGGTAAAGATCCGCTTTCCGAAAGACTGATTATCGGCAAGGGCAGTCAAGATGGCTTGAAAGTTGGTGATGCGGTCATCGATCAAAGCGGTTTGATTGGCCTGTTGACACAAGTTCACACACAAAGTGCGGAAATTGGGCTGATTTCGGGCGGACAAAGCATTGTCCCCATAGCCGTCAGCCGCACCGGCGAACGCAACTTAGCATACGGCAATGGCAACGGTTTGGATTTGCGCTATTTTCCAACCGGCTCCGACTTGAAACCCGGCGATATTCTGCTGACTTCCGGTTTGGACGGTACTTATCCTGCGGGGATTCCCGTTGCAACCGTCAGCAAGGTTGTCCGCGCATCGGGAACGCCTTATTACGATACGCAACTGACGCCTTTGGCCGCTTTACGCAGCAGCCGTTTTGTCTTGGTACTTTCTTCCGCCCCTTCTTCCCCACGCTGATTTCATGAACGATTTTGACGATTCTTACCGTACAGTACCGCTGCACATCATGGCGGCCAGTCTCATTGTGATGATGATACTGGACTTTATGCCGTTTTCCTTTGACGGATTCTTTTGGCTGCCTGAAATGACGGCACTGATGCTGCTGTATTGGACATTGCACCAACCGCAACGCGCAGGCATGGGACTGGCTTTTGCCATCGGTCTGATTGTCGATGCCGCAACCGCCGCGACTTTAGGGTTACACGCCCTGTCCTACGTCGTGATGACTTATTTCATCTTAAACCGCCGCCGCCAAATCATGCTTTACGGCCACATTATGCAATTAGCCGCTGTATTGGCTGCACTGCTTCTCAATCAGGCCGTCTTAACTGTTGCCCGTTTGTTCCTCAATCATCAGGTCATCACTTTGCAAGGCTTTGTTGCCCCGTTTGTCGGCGCATTGCTTTGGCCGATACTCAGCCAGCTGATGCTGATTGTGACCCGTATTTACCGCTCCCACTGAAAAGATGAAACCGATTCTTCCACGCCGTCTTTCCGGTGGTCAACATACCCAAAAACCTTCCGCTCAGGCTGCACAAGCCGACGCCCTATTGCGCCTGCTCGTTGCTTTTATCCTGATCGTCATCTTCTTTTCCATCCTGCTGGCGCGGTTCTTCTACCTGCAAGTGACTCAACACAACGAGTTTTCCGGTCAGGCATCGAGCAACCGCATCACCCTGATTCCAACACCACCCGTACGCGGCGAAATCGTCGATATCAACGGCGTTCCTTTGGCCAAAAACTATCCAGTCTTTTCGCTCGAAGTTATTCCCAGCCGCATTGAAGGCAAGATGGAAGATGTCATTGAAGCATTGGAAAAATATGTTGATATTACGCCGACAGATTTAAAACGCTTCAAAAAATACCGCGAAAGCTATCGAAAATTTGAAAATATCCCGCTCAAGCTCAAGCTGACCGATGAAGAGGCCGCCCGTTTGTCCGTACATCTGCGCGAATTCAAAGGCGTAGAGGTCAATTCACGCACATTCCGCGAATATCCTTACGGCAAACTGACTTCCCATTTCTTAGGCTATATCGGCCGTATTAGCGACAAAGACAAAGAAATGCTGGAAGAAGAAGGTCTGACCGCCCTCTACCGTGGCAGTACGCATATCGGCAAATCCGGCTTGGAAAAATATTACGAACACCAGCTTCATGGCATTCCAGGCTATCAGGAAGTCGAAAAAGACGCTTACGGCAACATCGTCCGCGTATTGAAAAATGTCCCGTCCAAAATGGGGCAAACCTTGCGCCTGGGCATGGATATCCGTATGCAACAGGAAGCCGACCGCATTTTGGGCGACCGCCGTGGCGCATTGGTGGCCATCAATCCGCAAGACGGTACTGTCTTGGCTTTTGTTTCCAAGCCTTCTTTCGATCCCAACCTCTTTATTGACGGCATCGACAGCGATACTTGGAAAATGCTGAATGACGACTGGAAAAAGCCTTTGATCAACCGCGTTACCCAAGGCCTTTATCCGCCTGGTTCTACATTCAAACCCTTTATGGGCATGGCCTTATTGGAAAGCGGCAAAATCACTCAAAACACCATTATCCCCGCTCCCGGCGCATGGAGCATACCCGGCAGCCGCCATATTTTCCGCGACTCAGTCCGCAGCGGCCACGGCTCGGCCAACTTGAGCAAAGCCATCCAAGTATCCTCAGATACCTTCTTCTACCGCTTGGGTTACGAAATGGGTATCGATAAAGCCTCTCCGTATCTGGCGCAATTCGGTTTCGGCCAAAAAACCGGCATTGACCTGCCCAGCGAATATACAGGCGTTTTGCCTAGCCGCGAATGGAAAGCCAAACGTTTTGCCAAATCTTCCGACCCGACCGCCAAAGAATGGCGCGCAGGTGAAATGGTTTCTGTCAGTATCGGACAAGGCTACAACGCCTACACACCTTTGCAAATGGCTCATGCGACAGCATCTCTGGCCAATAACGGTGTCGTTTATCAGCCGCATTTGGTCAAAGAAGTATTAGATTTTGGCGCACGCAAAATTACCCGAATCAACCCCAATCCCGAGCGTCAAATTCCGTTCAAAACCGACAACTTCGAATACGTCAAACGCGCAATGGAAAAGGTATTGAAACCGGGCGGTACGGCACACCGTATCGGTGGCGGACTTACTTATACGATGGGCGGTAAAACCGGTACGGCCCAGGTCGTACAAATCAAACAGGGCGGCCGTTACAACGCCGCAGCCCTGCGCGAACAACACCGCGACCACGCATGGTTTATCTCGTTTGCGCCATTGGAAAAACCTGAAATTGCCATTGCTGTTATTTTGGAAAACGGCGGTTGGGGTGCGTATGCCGCGCCATTGGCTCGTGAAATGACTGATTTTTATATGCTTCACGTCAAGCCGCAACAGTTTTCAGACGGCATTGAGTCAGATTCGGCCAAAACTGAAACAACGAACAAGCATCAGCCTATTACCAGCATTTTCCAATCTGCCTACGGACTGACTCCGACAAGCCCTGCCTCACAGCCGGAGGTTCATCATGAATAACACATCAGCGTGGAAAAATTTCAAATCCACCATTACAGCCCCGATTGACCCTTGGCTGTTTTTTGCCATGCTCGCCATCTACATCATGAGCCTGTTCCTGCTCTATTCTGCAGACAGGCAAGAGTTCGGCCAATTGGAAAACAAAACCATTCATACCGTTTTGGGCTTTGCCCTTTTATGGATTATCGCCGTATTCAAGCCGCAAACAGCTGCCAAAGTCGCCCTGCCTATTTACATTGTCGGCGTATTACTATTGATTGGTGTCGAAGTCGCCGGCGTTACCGTCAACGGCTCAACCCGTTGGCTGAGTCTCGGCTTTACCCGTATCCAACCTTCCGAAATCATGAAAATCGGTATTCCCATGACTGTCGCGTGGTATTTCCAACGCTATGAAGGCCGTCTGAAATGGATACATTATATTGTCGCCCTCGTGCTGATTCTTGTTCCTGTCGCCCTGATTTTGAAGCAGCCCGACCTCGGTACAGCCGCGCTGATTATGGCTTCGGGTATTTTTGTCATCTTCTTTGCCGGATTGCCTTGGAAGGCTATTTTTACTGCTATTATTGCCTTTGTGGCCGCTTTGCCGCTCTTGTGGAATTACGGCATGCACGACTACCAGAAAACCCGCGTCCTCACTCTGCTCGACCCAACCAAAGACCCGTTAGGCGCAGGCTACCACATCATCCAATCCATGATTGCCATCGGCTCGGGCGGCGTATGGGGTAAAGGCTGGCTTAACGGTACGCAAACCCATTTGGACTATATTCCCGAATCAACGACTGACTTTATTTTCGCAGTATTCGGCGAAGAATTCGGCCTGATTGGCAATATCCTTTTACTGCTGGTTTACCTTATCATTCTGGCACGCGGATTGTGGATTGCTGCGCAAGCACAATCCCTTTACAGCCGTACTTTGGCAGGCGCATTGACCATGACCTTTTTCTGCTATGCTTTTGTAAACATGGGCATGGTCAGCGGTATTTTGCCCGTCGTCGGCGTCCCCCTCCCCTTGGTCAGCTACGGCGGCACAGCTACACTTTCCATCATGGTGGTGCTCGCCCTGTTGATGGGTATTGCCAATGAACACAAAAATCTCCGCCGCCGTAATGCGGATAACGATGACCTAACTGAAAGCAAGGAATAATATGGAACTGGGTGTAGAAATCGGCAAGCTGCTTGTGGCATTCCTCGTGCTGATTAATCCTTTCAGCGCGCTCTCAATTTATCTTGATCTGACACAAAACCACAGCACCAAAGAAAAGCGCAGAATCGCGCGTACTGCCGCATTGGCTGTTTTCATCGTGATTGTCGTCTTTGCACTGAGTGGCGGTATCTTATTGAAAGTACTCGGTATCAGCGTCGGTTCTTTCCAAGTCGGCGGCGGTATTCTGGTTTTGCTGATTGCCATCTCATTAATGAACGGCAACGACAATCCTGCAAAACCCAAAATTGATCCCCATTCAGAAGAGCATCAAAGTGCGCAACAAGTCCACCGCAATGAAAAAGCCATTGCCGTCGTACCCATTGCCATTCCGATTACCATCGGCCCCGGCGGTATCTCCACCGTCATCATTTATTCCTCTGCCGCCAAAAATTACAGCGATATTGCCCTGATTATCATCTCCGGCTTTTTGGTCAGCTTGATTTGCTATTTCATTTTGGTCGTGGCCGGACGCATCAGCAAACGCTTGGGCACTACCGGCCTGACCATCCTCAACCGCATCATGGGCATGATGCTTGCCGCCATTTCCGTAGAGATTATTGTTGCCGGCTTAAAATCCATTTTCCCCCAACTGGTCGCTTGAAGTACAATCATCACAATAAAAGGGCCGTCTGAAACATTTTCAGACGGCCTCATAAAAACATAAAAACAAAGGAGCCAATCATGTTTCACAGCACCCATGTCTTCACCGGAGAAACCATTTACCGCAGACCGGCTCAAAGCTATGCCGAGTTCACCGACGAATTAAACTGCCTCCAAACCCTTCAGCAAACCTTTGCCCAATCAAGCATTACCGAGCGCACCGCCCTCTTACAGCAATTTGCCGACAGCCTCACCCAAAACCAAGAACGCCTTGCGGAAATGGTTTGCGAAGAAGTCGGACGCTGCCTGCACGAATGCCGTGCCGAAATCAGCAAATCCATCGAGCTTATCCGCTACTACGTCCGTCTTGCCCCCGAACTGCTTGCCCATAAAACCATCGCCACCCAAGCCAGCCTCAGCCAGGTCCGCTTCGAGCCTTTGGGCGTTGTTTTAGCGGTCATGCCGTGGAACTATCCTGTTTGGCAGATTTTACGATTTGCCATCCCTGCCCTCTGTGCCGGCAATGCCTGCACAGTCAAACCTGCGCCCAGTGTCGCCCGCGTCAGCGAAACCCTATTCGGCCTTGTCCCAAAAGGTTTGCCGCTTATCGGCGCATGGTTGAGCCATGAAGACACGCTTAAAGCCATTGAAGATACCGATGCCATGGCATTTACCGGTTCGACCCATACCGGCCGCCTGCTGGCCGCCCATGCAGGCAAACATCTGAAAAAAACCGTCCTTGAACTGGGCGGCAGCAATCCGTTTATCATTCTGCCCGACGCCGATCTGCAACGCGCAGCCATCGATGCCTGCTATTCGCGCTTTCGCGATGCCGGACAATCCTGCAATGCCGCCAAACGCATCATTGTTACCCAGGATATTGCCGAACAGTTTATCCCGCGCTTCCTTGCCGAGTGCGCCAAACTGCAAACCGGCAATCCCAAAGACCCGAACACCACCCTTGCCCCGCTTCACCGCCAAGATTTACGTCAAACCGTACATGAACAGGTTCGAGATGCGGTTGCACATGGCGCGCAATGCTTGAGCGGCGGCTATATCCCTGAGGGAGAAAGCTGGTTTTACCCTGCCACGGTATTGGATCAAGTCAACCCAAACTGCCGCGTTTGGCACGAAGAAGTCTTCGGCCCGGTTGCCATGATTTTACGCGCCGACAATCCGGATCATGCCGTCGCACTTGCCAACGACACACCTTTCGGCCTCGGTGCCTGTATCTACACAGCGGACACGGCAAGCGCATGGCAATACGCCGAAAAAATCCAAGCAGGCTCTGTCTTTATCAACCGCCACACCAGCAGCGATCTGCGCCTACCTTTTGGTGGCGTCAAAGCTTCAGGTTATGGACGCGAACTATCAGAATTCGGGCTGTACGAATTCGTCAACGTCAAAACCTATTGGCAAAAATAAACCGTTTCATTAACTCAGGCCGTCTGAAATCCGTTTTCAGACGGCCCGATATTGTTTAAAAAAGCTGGCAAAATGTTGTATTCAATCCCGTACAAACCATGCAAAGCCAAAATACTTCAAAAATAAGAAACCTATCTTAGAAAACAATCCATATTCCCACGTCGATTTTGAACCAGCAGATTATCGTATTCTTTATTACAATTACTGCATTAAGCCATTTCTAAAATACCCAATAAACAAAAGGGCCGTCTGAAATACAACTTTCAGACGGCCTTTTCAATCAAGCACTATTTACTGAATTACAGTTCCCATGCAGCCAATTTAGCAGCGTACGCATCCAAGTCAGCGATTGGACGGGTAGCCACGCCGCTTTCCATAGCTGCTTTAGCGGTAGCAGAAGCAACGCGAGGCAACAGGCGGGAGTCGAATGGAGTAGGAATCAGGTATTCCGCGCCGAATTCAAATTTCTTACCGTAAGCGGCAACCACTTCTTCAGTTACTTCTTCCATTGCCAAGTCAGCCAAAGCGTATACGCAAGCGCGTTTCATTTCTTCGTTGATGGTGGTCGCGCCGACATCCAATGCGCCACGGAAGATGAATGGGAAGCACAATACGTTATTTACTTGGTTCGGGAAGTCTGAGCGGCCGGTACCGATTACCACATCCGGACGGGTTTCTTTTGCCAATGGAGGCAGAATTTCCGGATTTGGGTTTGCCATAGCGAATACGATTGGTTTTTCGTTCATGGTATTCAGCATTTCAGGAGTCAGCAGGTTTGCACCGGACAGACCCAAGAAGATGTCTTTACCTTTAACGGCATCGGCCAATACGCGTTGGCCCTTGTCTTCGATGGCGTAGAACTGTTTGGACTCGTCCATACGGTCTTTGTCTTCGCGGGTTTTATAAATCACGCCTTTAGAGTCGCAGACGGTTACGTTTTCACGTTTCAGACCCAAATCCAGCAATTGGTTCAAGCAGGCAATCGCTGCGGCACCTGCACCAGAGCACACCAAAGTTGCTTCTTCAATTTTGCGGCCGGTATAACGCAAAGCGTTCAATACTGCGGCAGCGGTAATGATGGCGGTACCGTGTTGGTCGTCGTGGAATACAGGGATTTTGCAACGTTTGCGCAATTCGCGTTCGATGTAGAAGCACTCAGGCGCTTTGATGTCTTCGAGGTTGATGCCGCCGAAAGTCGGTTCCAAAGAAGCGATGATGTCTACCAATTTTTGCGGGTCTTTTTCATCGATTTCGATATCGAATACGTCAACGCCGGCGAATTTTTTGAACAATACGCCTTTGCCTTCCATTACAGGTTTACCGGCCAATGCGCCGATGTTGCCCAAACCCAACACTGCTGTACCGTTGGAAATCACGGCAACCAAATTGCCTTTGGCAGTGTATTTGTAGGCAGTTTGAGGATCGGCATGGATTTCCATACAAGGAGCGGCTACGCCCGGAGAGTACGCCAACGCCAAGTCTTTAGAAGTGGCAAGAGATTTGGTTGGGGTAACGGAGATTTTGCCCGGCACGGGGAATTCGTGGAACTGCAGGGCGGCTTCTTTTAATGAATTTTCCATTTATCGATCCTGTTTGCGAGAGAGATTTTACAGCGAACAAGTCTGAAACAGGCTGCTTCAGACGTTTAAATTTTCTAAAGTCGGGTTGTTAACAGACCGGCTTTGTAAGAGGCCGTAATTTTATCATGTTCTTTTGGTGGCGCATACCGATATTTATTACATTTGTTTTGATATTTCGTTTTATTTGGTTTTATGCCTAAAAACTTCTGTAATAATATTTCTTCACCACATTACTCTTCTTTCAGACGGCATTTTATTTAAACTTAAACATTCAATCCAAAATGACTGTCTAGCGCGGTTTCAATCTGATTTTTTACCGCGTCCAGACTTTGGCTGCTGTCAATAACGGCATAGCGTTCCGGCTGTTTGTTAGCACGTTGCAGATACACTTCGCGCACCCGATTGAAAAACTCGGCTTCTTCTTGTTCAAAGCGGTCTTTCTCACGCGTTTGGTTGATGCGTGCCATTGACACTTCCAAAGGCACATCCAACAGCAAGGTTAAATCTGGACGGAAATCTCCCTGCACCCAATGCTCAAGCGTGGCAATATCTTGCAAGGGAACGCCTCGTCCGCCGCCTTGATAGGCAAACGTTGCATCGGTAAAGCGGTCGGAAACGACATGCGTGCCGTTTTTCAGGGCAGGCAGAATGACCGTTTCCAAGTGTTGCTGTCTGGCTGCAAACATCAGCAGGGTTTCGGTACGCAGACTGACTTGGGTGGCTGGGTTGAGCAGGATTTCACGCAATGCTTCTCCGGCCGGAGTGCCTCCCGGTTCGCGCGTAAACAATACGGACAGTTGGTGTTTCTCAAACCATGCTTTCATTACAGCGAGGTTGGTGGACTTGCCTGCGCCGTCTATGCCGTCAAGGGTAATAAATCTGGGTTTCATATGAATATCGTCAATTTAAAGGCCGTCTGAAACAGGGATTATAAATGTTTCAGACGGCCTATTCGGTTTATTTCTTCAAAATATATTTGCGCACGGCAGCGTTGTGTTCAGAAAGGTTGTGGCTGAATTCGCTCAAGCCCGTACCATCCATTTTTGAGACGAAATACAGATATTTTTCATCAGACGGATGACCCGCCGCTTCAAGCGCGGCCTTGCCGGGAAGCGCAATCGGCGTCGGTGTCAAACCGCTGCGCGTATAGGTATTGTAAGGCGTATCGCGTTGCAGGTCGGCTTTGCGGATTCTGCCTTTATACGCATCGCCCATGCCATAGATGACGGTCGGGTCGGTTTGCAGGCGCATGCCGATATTAAGGCGGTTGACGAATACGGCGGCCACATGGGCACGGTCGTCTTCGTGCGCAGTTTCTTTTTCAATCAGACTCGCCATAATCAGCATTTCGTACGGATTTTTATAAGGCAGGCCGCTTTGACGGTCGTCCCATGCTTCTTGCAGGTTTTCCCGCATTTTACGGTAGGCGATTTTGTAAATTTGAAGATCGCTGCCACCGGCATCAATTTCGTAACTATCCGGGAAAAACTGTCCTTCAGGATTGCTGCTCAAGGCATCGGGCGCCACTTCGGCCATCAGTTTTTCATCGCTCCAACCGCGCGTGTCGTGGGCAATGTCGGCAGTATTGTCGATAATACGGCGCATTTGGGCAAAACGCGCGCCTTCCAAAATTTGCACGCTGACCGAATCAGGGCGGCCTTTTTTAATGCGTTTTAAAATATCCCAAGCCGATACTTTAGAAGACAGGCGGTAAGAGCCGGCATTGAGTTGGTTGTGTACGCCCATCACATATGCGGCGGCTACCAGCACATAACGGTTATAAACGATGCCATCCTGAGCCAGTTTGCGGCTGACGGAAGAGATTCCTTGGTTTTTGGTAACGGTAATACGGTATGGTTTGCCGTTGTCTTTCGGAACAAACAACAATGCGGCAACCACGGCGGCAAATGCCGTCAAAAATACGGCCAGCCATTTCAACAATTTTTTCAGCATGGTAGGATTCTTGGTTTGTGAACGTGTCGGGCGACAGTATAACCGAAAACAAGTCCACCACGCCTGCCACCTTCCCCAACGTATATTTTCCTATCCCGAAAGGCCGTCTGAAATCATGAATTCCCCTTCAAAAAACATTTGGCAAAACGGCCGTTGGCTGAATGCACGCCAAACTCATTCGCCCAATTTCAGCCCGCGCGAACCGGATACAGACATCTCATTGGTTGTCCTCCACAATATTTCCCTCCCTCCTTTTGATTACAACACAGGTGCAGTGGAAAA
The DNA here is from genome assembly GCF_001810105.1 of Neisseria sp. HMSC068C04. Lineage (NCBI taxonomy): Bacteria > Pseudomonadati > Pseudomonadota > Betaproteobacteria > Neisseriales > Neisseriaceae > Neisseria > Neisseria sp. HMSC068C04. The sequence continues at coordinate 57,799 of NZ_KV799936.1, read as the reverse complement.
GTTGTTTACCAACCAAATCAACCCTGACGAGCATCCTTTTTTCAGCATCATCCACACCTTGCGCGTCTCCAGCCATTTTTTCATCAGCCGTAAAGGCGAAACCGTCCAATTCGTTTCCTGCGACGACATGGCCTATCATGCCGGAATATCGTCGTTTCAAGGCAGAGAAAAATGCAATGTCTTTTCCATCGGTATCGAATTGGAAGGCTGCGATTTCGAGCCTTTTACCGAAGCACAATACACCAGCCTGCAAGCCTTGCTGACCGCCATTTCCGAACATTACCCGATTCAAGCCGTTACCGGTCATCAGGACATCGCGCCGGACAGGAAAACCGATCCCGGACATTTCTTCGATTGGCCACGCCTTCAAAAAGCAGGTTTCCCCATCCGGCGCGGATAACTTTCAGACGGCCTGAAATGATTGGCAGACATAATGCTGTCACAACCGTTTATTTTCGTTATAATTCAGCTATTCATTCGGACGCATAAAGTCCGGCTCCAACGAACTTCCCATGCAGCAAGATTCCGCACCCTGAAAAAGACGGAATGCTGCCTTTTTAAAAAGTGATTACTCCATGATTTTCATCGTCTTAGCCCTCGCCGCCCTTTTGGCGGTCATCGGTTACAACATGTACCAGGAAAACCAATACCGCAAACAAGTGCGCGAACAATTCGGCCATTCCGATAAAGATGCACTTTTGACCAGCAAAACCAAACACGTCCGCGACAGCAAAGAAACCGGCGGCCAAGGTTTGTTTATCAAGAAAAACAAAAAAAACGAAGAGGCATTGCGCAACCTGCAAGAGCAAGATGAAATCTACGCGGCAAAAGCCAAACTGGCCCACCCTGCCCAACATAAAACCGATGTCGAGTTGACTGTGGAAGACGACTTTTCCGCAGAAGAAAAAGTTCAACACACCGTTATCGGTTTGAACAATGAAATTACCGTCAGCCCTGCCGAAGCCGCTTCTGCTCCGGTTGAAACCGCAGCCGAACCTGTGGCACAAGTACCATTGATCAGCTTGGACGAATTGTCCCAAGTCGAGTTGCCTTGGTTTGACCCGCGCTTCGACTACATGGCCTACGTCTCCCTGAAACAAGCCCAAGAATTGCACGCCCTGCCGCGCCTTTCCGGCACTCACCGCTTCCAAATCATCGGTTGTACCATGGACGACCATTTCCGCATTGCCGAGCCGATTCCGGGCGTTTACTACCAAGGCTTCGTCATGGGCCTTCAGGCTGTCAGCCGCAATGGTTTGGCCGCGCGTGAAGAGCTGCAACACTTCGACCAACAGGTTGATGCTTTTGCCCAGCTGATGGACGGCAAAGTTTTGCATACCGACTTAGACGCGTTCACCGAAGTCGCGCAAGCCCTCGACCAATTCTGTGCGCGTGTTGACCAAACCATCGCCATTCACTTGGTTTCCCACTCCAATATCAGCGGCGTAGAGTTGCGTGCCGCCGTGGAAGATACAGGCTTCAAACTGGGAGAAGACGGTGCGTTCCACTTCGGTGACAACAACAACCCTCAATTGTTCTCCATCCATACTTTGGACAACAAACCGTTTACCAATCCTCTGTTGGACAACCAAGCCTACCGCGGTTTCAGCATGCTGTTGGATATTCCGCATGTTCCTGCCGGTGAAAAAACTTTCGACAAATTTATGGACTTGGCTGTCAAACTTTCCGGCCAACTCAGCTTAGATTTGGTTAACGACCAAATGGAAGAAGTTTCCACCCAATGGCTCAAAGACGTACGTAACTACGTTTTGGCCCGTCAGGAAGAAATGCTTAAAGTCGGCATCAAACCCGGCAGCAAACAAGCCCTGCGCCTGTTCTCTTAAACTTCCCCAATCAAAAAGCGGATATGCAATGACGGCATATCCGCTTTTTTTCAGGTAAAATCCCTTCATCTTCAATATTCATCGATTTTCAGACGGCCTCTCTATCATCAGGCCGTCTGAAAACTCTATTTCGATTGCTCATGAATCCGACCGCACAACGTATCAAATACCTGACCGACCTCCTCAACCGCTACGCCTACGAATACTACACCCTAGACGCGCCCAGCGTACCCGATGCCGAATACGACAAATTGTTCCGCGAACTCGAGGCATTGGAGTTGAATCACCCTGAGTTGAAACTGCCCGACAGCCCAACCCAGCGCGTCGGCGGCGAGCCTTTGGCAGGCTTTGATGAAGTGCGTCATGAAGTGCCTATGTTGTCACTGACCAACGCCTTTTCGCCACAAGACGAAAACGGCGTGTTTGACCATGCCGAAATGTACGCTTTTGATGAACGCGTTCGTGGCGGATTAAACGGAGAAAAACTGGAATACGTTATCGAGCCTAAATTTGACGGTCTGGCCATCAGCCTGCTGTACCGCGACGGCGTATTGACTCAAGCGGCAACCCGTGGCGATGGTACAACAGGCGAAGACGTTACCCAAAACGTCAAAACCGTATCCAACATCCCCCTGCGCCTGCATGGAGAAAATATTCCCGAGCTTATCGAAATACGCGGCGAAGTACTGATGCTCAAAGCCGATTTTGCCGCCTTAAACGAACGACAGGCTGAAAATGGACAAAAACCTTTCGCCAATCCGCGCAATGCCGCCGCCGGTAGTCTGCGCCAACTCGATTCGCGCATTACGGCACAGCGCAAACTGCATTTCTTCCCCTATTCCATTGCCCGACAACAAGGCGGTTTTATCGCAGAAGAACACCTGCAAGAGCTGGGCTACTGTAAAGAGCTTGGCTTCAGCCTGCCTGATGGTAATTTCGGCTGTTTCCAAAATATCGAAGAAGTATTGGCGTTTTACGAGCAAATGCAGCAAAAACGCCCTACTCTGCCCTACGAAATCGACGGCATGGTGGTCAAGGTCAACAGTCTGGCACAACAAGAAAAACTGGGCTTCATCTCACGCGCACCACGTTGGGCCATTGCCCACAAATTTCCTGCCGAAGAAGCATTGACCATTGTCGAAGCCATTGATGTACAAATCGGGCGCACCGGCGCAGTAACCCCCGTCGCACGCCTGCAACCTGTATTCGTCGGCGGCGTTACCGTTACCAACGCTACCCTGCACAATCAGGACGAAGTATCGCGCAAAGACGTGCGCGTTGGCGATACAGTTGTCGTGCGCCGCGCCGGAGACGTGATTCCCGAGGTGGTGCGCGTCATTTTTGAACGCCGCCCAATGCAGGAGACCAATATTTCCGTTTCAGACGGCCTGCAAGACGATTTGTTTGCCGAAACACCTTCTAAAACGCAAGTCGAGCCGCTTCACAAACCTTACCGCCTGCCTACCCATTGCCCTATCTGCCGCAGCGAAATCGAACGCGAAGAAGGCGAAGCAGTTGCCCGGTGTAGCGGCGGTATGCTTTGCCAAGCACAACGCGCGCAAGGTTTAATCCACTTCGCCTCTCGCAAAGCCATGGACATCGACGGACTTGGACAAAAACAAATCGAGCAGCTGGTAGCGCAAGATTTGGTTCGTCATTTCGCCGACCTCTACCGTCTCGATATTCCAACCTTACAGAAAATGAAAGAAACGGCGGATAAAGCATCGGCCAATGAGGAAGAACCATCAAACAGTGAGGTTGAAGACTTTGAAAGCGAGACCGGTAATGCCCTGCTTGCCAAAAACATTAAAAAACAGCCGACCAAATGGGCGGAAAACATCCTTGCAGGCATAGAAGCCAGCAAAACGCCCGAACTTGCCCGCTTCCTTTTTGCCCTCGGCATCCGTCACGTCGGCGAACGCACCGCCAAAACGCTGGCACAGGCATTCGGCACACTGGAAAACGTCCGCCATGCACCCGAACCCATCCTCGCCTGCCTGCCCGATATCGGCACGGTGGTTGCCCGCTCCATCGCTCACTTTTTTGCCCAAGAAGCGCAACAGGCGATGATAGACGAGCTGCTGGCTGTAGGTGTTGCCCCGCAAAGCCAAGCTGTCACTATCCCTCCTCTGCGCCATGCCGAGCCGCAACGCTGGATTGCCCGCCTGCCCGATTTTAAAATCAGCGAAACCAAAGCACTGGCCTTGTGGGAGCTTGCCGGACAAAGCATAGAAGGCTTGCAAAGCGACAAAGCGTTGCCTGCCGATTGGCAAACATGGCGCAGTGAACCGCAAAACGCAGCCCTGCTTGAAAATATGAAAACTTTCTTTGATCAAAAGCTGCCTGAGCTTCAAAATGAAACTATTTCAGACGGCATTAATGAAGCCGTAGCAGGTAAAACCTTTGTATTGACAGGGACTTTACCCACGCTCAAACGCGACCAAGCCCAAACCATGATTGAGGCTGCTGGCGGCAAAGTTTCCGGCAGCGTATCTAAAAAAACCGACTACGTTGTCGCCGGAGAAGCCGCAGGCAGTAAATTGGAAAAAGCCCAAACTTTGGGCGTGGCTGTATTAACTGAAGAAGAATTGCTGATGTTGCTGGGATAAGACAGTATCTATGGCCAATCCTCCTTTTCAGACCGTCTGATACTTTATCATGTGGTATCATCGCTACATACGACTACATCTTTACACTTTTTTGGGTATAAACCCACAGTTAAAATAGGATAATAATATGAAACCCATTAAAAAATGCGTCTTCCCCGTTGCCGGTATGGGCACCCGTTTCTTGCCTGCGACCAAAGCCAGCCCCAAAGAAATGCTGCCTATCGTGGACAAACCTCTGATTCAATATGCAGTTGAAGAAGCGGTTGAAGCCGGCTGTACTGAAATGGTGTTTATCACCGGCCGTAACAAACGCAGTATCGAAGACCACTTCGACAAAGCATACGAGTTGGAAACCGAATTGGAATTGCGTCAAAAAGACAAATTGTTGGCGCACGTTCGCGATATCCTGCCTTCCAATATTACCTGTATGTACATCCGTCAAACTGAAGCATTGGGTTTAGGTCATGCCGTATTGTGCGCTCAGGCTGCAGTGGGTAATGAACCTTTTGCCGTTATTTTGGCAGACGATTTGATTGATGCGCCTAAAGGTGCATTGAAACAGATGGTTGATGTGTACAACCAAAGCGGTAACAGCGTTTTAGGCGTTGAAACCGTTGATCCTTCCCAAACAGGCTCTTACGGTATCGTTGAAGTTGAAAAACTAAAAAACTATCAACGTGTAGTCAATATTGTTGAAAAACCCAAACCGGAAGAGGCGCCTTCCAACCTTGCAGTTGTCGGCCGCTACATCCTGACTCCGCGTATTTTTGACTTGTTGACCAACCTGCCTCGCGGCGCCGGTAACGAAATTCAACTGACAGACGGTATCGCCCGCCTGCTCGACCATGAGTTTGTGTTGGCTCATGCATTTGATGGCAAACGCTACGATTGCGGTAGCAAATTGGGTTACCTTGAAGCAACCGTGGCTTACGGTTTGAAACACCCTGAAACTGGCGAACAATTCAAAGAAATGCTCAAGCAATATGCTTAAGCCCTGCCATTATAAAAAGGCCGTCTGAAATTTCAGACGGCCTTTTTCTCATACTTATTTCTTCCAATATGCCGGAGTAAGCAAAATCAAAACGGTAAAAATCTCCAAACGTCCCAACAACATCACCGCCGTACACAGCCACTTCTGTACATCGCTCAGCGCGGCGTAATTATGCGACGGACCAACTGCCCCTAAACCCGGCCCTGCATTGGTAATACAGGCAATGACTGCCGTAAAGGCGGATAAAAAATCCAAACCTGCCGCCATCAGTAAAAAGCTGAATACAATGACCGTCATAAAGTAAATAAAGATGAACGACATGACGGTCAGCGCCATGCGATCCGGAATGGAGCGGTTGTTGACCTTTACCGTACGAACCGCACGTGGGTGCAGCAAAATCAGCATTTCGCGCAAGCTGAATTTGAACAACACCAACGCCCGCACGTTTTTAATACCGCCACCCATAGAGCCTGAACTTGCCAATACGTTCGACAGGAAAAACATCCACAATGACACAATCAGCGGCCATTGGGCAAAGTCTGCATTGGAGAAACCGCTGGCCAATCCGATGGATACAAAGTTGAAGCTGACAAAGCGCAAAGCTTCGCCAAGGCTTTGATAAACGTCCTGCTGCCATAAATACAATGCCGAAATCAAAATACTGCCCGACAAAACCAGCAACATGGAACGGCATTCTTCATCTTTCCAATACACCTGCAAAGAGCGGTTGCCCAGCGCAGTAAAGTGGCTGGCAAAATTGATACCGCCCCAGACGGTAAAAAACATCAACGTCCATTCAACTGCCACAGAATCAAAATAGGCAACGCTGTCATCATGTGTCGAAAAACCACCCAAGGCCACTGCCGACATCGCATGGCACAAGGCATCAAACCAGCCCATACCGGCAATATGTAAGGATACAAAGGCGGCAGCAGTTGTCAGCGCATAAGCAAACCACAGCCGTTTAGCCACTTGGGAAATACGGGGAGCCATCTTGCTTTCCTTATCCATACCCGGAATTTCCGCTTTGAAAAGCTGCGTCCCCCCCACGCCCAACATCGGCAAAATCGCTACAGCCAGCACGATAATACCCATACCGCCAAGCCAGTTGAGCATGTGCCGCCAAAAATTTACCGACGGATCCAGCGTATCCAAGCCGGAAATCACTGTTGCCCCCGTTGTCGTCAGCCCCGACATCGCTTCAAAAAACGCATCGGTAAAACTCATGGACGGCATATAGAAATAAATCGGCATCGCCGCCACGATGGCAAAGGCCAGCCACAGCATCAATACCAGGGTAAATCCGTCACGCGGCCGCAATTCACGGTTGAAACGCAAAGTCAGCACCCAAGTAACGCATGACACCAGCAATACCGTCAAAGCCGTATAGGCAAACACGAGAAACGCGCTGTCGTGATAAAAATACGACATCAGTGCCGGCACGGCCAACAGCAGTGAAAACAATAGCCCCAGCTTGGACAATACATGGACAATCGGCATCACCTTGCTTACCGCACCGCCCAATCTGAAACCCTTATGCAGATACATCATATTCCTATCATCAGAAAACAAAATGTTTCAGACGACCTCATAAAAAAGGCCGTCTGAAACTGCATATTTTATCAAAATGCCGCAATCCCGTGATAAAGAAAAACAAAAAACACTTGCCTGCTCTTTTTCTAGGAGTATAATGTTATACCATAACATTCACTGGAGAAAGAAATGAAACCCGATATCCACCCAGACAACTATCGCACCGTCCTGTTTTACGACAGCGGCGCAGACCAAGGATGGCTCATCCGTTCATGCGCCAATACCCACGGAAAAACCATGGTTTGGAAGGACGGAGTAGAGTATCCCCTCTTTTCGCTTGATACTTCTTCCGCGTCCCACCCGGTGTACACAGGCAAACAACGCAATGTCAATATCGAAGGCCGCGCCAGTAAGTTCAACCAACGTTACCAATCCATGATGTCTTCCTTCAGAAAGGATAAATGATGCAAGTCCTCTCATCTCTGAAAACTGCAAAAAAACGACACCGCGACTGCCAAATTGTCCGCCGAAAAGGCAAAGTGTACGTCATTTGCAAGAGCAATCCACGTTTTAAAGCACGCCAGCGTTAAGCTGTCCTATCCTTCTTTCAATGTAACTCTCTGAATTTTCCGCACTTTCGTTTACCTCTAGCGCAAGTGCGGCTTTTTTTCAAACGGCATTAATCATTCATATCAAAACTACAAAGAATCCTGCCATACTCCCGGAAACAGGAAGAAAAAGTAAATAATGGTTATCCCTATTGTGAAGCCATAAAGATATTTATAACATGCCTTTACATTCTTCCTTCAACACTGACCATAGGAGTCAAAAATGAAAGTAAAAGCCCTGCTTGCAATTGCCGCCGCCATGAGCCTCGCTGCCTGCGCCGCACCTGAAGCCCATCGCCATGACCATGGTCAACGTCATGAACACAATCATGACCACGGCCGTGCACACGATCATGATGCCCGTGTTCAATCATTCAGCTGCGAAAACGGCCTGTCTGTACAAATCCGCAACCTGAGCACCGATCAAGTTGAATTACGCCTTGACGACAAAGTTGCCACTCTGTCTTCTGCCGTTGCAGGTTCAGGCGAACGCTATGTTGCCAACCAAGGTCTGTTCGGCAAAGGTGCTGAATGGCATCAAAAAGGCAGCGAAGCATTCTTCGGCTTCACTGACCCATACGGCAACAAAGTAGAAACTTCTTGCTCTGCACGCTAATTTCTACTTAGCAATAGAATAGCTGAAGGCCGTCTGAAAACTTGTTTCAGACGGCCTTTTATATTGGATAAAACGAAAGTTCGTTTAAGGATAAAATGCAAATATGAGGCTATTTGAAGGTTCAAAATACGTCCATACTCCACGGATAAGTAAGGCCCTTTGAAAAGTGCTTTCTACGAGAATATTTTTTCAATATACGTCAAATCCACTATGCCCATACTGACTATCTCTATTGATCAAAACTACAAATCCCAATTACCCTTCAAAATCTATTCGCTATACGAAACAGATTCAATAAACAAAAGCCGTCTGAAAACCTATTTTCAAAGTTTTCAGACGGCCTTTATCTTAGACCAAACAATTAAACGTAATGTCTGTCTTCGCCTTTACCGTCAACGTTGTCGGCACAACGTTTACAGATGGTTTCATGGCCTGCAACTGCGCCCACATCGTGGGTGTAGTGCCAGCAGCGTTCGCATTTTTCACCATCGCTGGCTTTAGCGGTTACAGCAAGTTCATCACCTACTTTCACTTCTGCTTTAGACACCAGCAAAGCAAAACGCAATTCTTCGCCCAAAGTGTTCAGATAATCGGCAATTTCTTCCGGAGCCGTAATTTCGGCTTCGGCTTGCAATGAAGAACCGACGGTTTTATCCGTACGCAGAGGTTCGATGGCGGCAGTTACTGCTTCGCGTGCTTCGCGGATTGCCGTCCATTTTTTCACCAATTCGGCTTCGGCTTTTTCATTGATAGATGGGAACTCATGCCATGTATGGAAAAGGACGCTGTCTTCTTCGCCGCCACCGATAATGTCCCATGCTTCCTCGCCGGTGAAGCACAAAATCGGAGCAATCAGCAGAACCAAACTGCGTGTGATGTGATACAGGGCAGTTTGCGCGCTGCGGCGTGCATGACTGTCTGCTTTGGTGGTGTAGAGGCGGTCTTTCAGGATATCGAGGTAGAACGCACCCAAGTCTTCCGAGCAGAAAGAAACAATGTCTTTTACGGCAAAATGGAAAGCATAGCGCGGATAGTAATCACCTGCCAGACGCTCTTGCAGCTGACGTGCCAATACCACGGCGTAGCGGTCGATTTCCACCATGTCTGCCTGTTGCACGGCATCTTCAATAGGATTGAAGTCGCTGAGGTTGGCAAACAGGAAGCTCAAGGTGTTGCGGATGCGGCGGTAGCTTTCGGTTACGCGCTTGAGGATTTCTTTGGAAATCGCCAATTCGCCGCTGTAATCGGTGGATGCCGCCCACAGACGCAGGATGTCTGCGCCGAATTCATTGTAAACTTCTTGCGGTGCAACAACGTTGCCGATGGATTTCGACATTTTGCGGCCGTTTTGGTCAACCACGAAACCGTGGGTCAGCAGCTGTTTGTATGGCGCGCGTCCCATTGATGAGGCGCAGCCGGTCAACATGGAGGATTGGAACCAGCCGCGATGTTGGTCGCTGCCTTCGAGGTACAAGTCAGCCGGCCACTCCAATTCTTCGCGTTGTTTCAAAACGGAATAATGTGTCGAGCCTGAGTCGAACCACACGTCCATCGTGTCGGAAAGTTTGTCGTAATTTTCGCAATCTTCCGCGCTCAAGAGTTCGCTCTTATCAAGAGAGAACCATGCTTCGATGCCTTTTCCTTCGATTTTTTGGGCAACTTTTTCCAACAACTCGGCAGAGTTCAGATGCAACTCACCGGTTTCTTTGTGAACAAAGAAAGTCATCGGCGTACCCCAATAGCGTTGGCGTGAAACCACCCAGTCAGGACGGCCTTCAATCATGGCTTCCAAACGCGCACGACCCCATGATGGGAAGAATTCGGTGTCATCAACGGCTTTGATGGCTTTATCGCGCAGGGTTTTACCGTCTTTTCCGGCTTTATCCATACCGACAAACCATTGGCCGGTCGCACGGTAAATCAACGGCGTTTTATGACGCCAGCAGTGTGCGTAGCTATGTTCGATTTTGCTGCTTGCCAAAAGATTACCGGTTTCTTCCAGCCATTGCAGGATAACGGGATTCGCTTCCCAAACGCTCATGCCTGCGACGCGCGGCGTTTCGCTGATGTATTTGCCTTCGGCGTTGACAGGGTTGTAAAGCTCGATGCCGTATTTGTTGCAGACGGAGTAGTCTTCCAGACCGTGCGCAGGCGCAGTATGCACCAAGCCGGTACCGGCATCGGTGGTAACGTGGTCGCCGTTGAGCATGGGAATATCGCGTTCGAGGAACGGATGATTCATGTGCAGGTTTTCCAGCTTGTCACCGGTGGTTTCAGCAAGAATAGCAATGCCGTCTGAAAAACCGTAACGTTTGAGCGCGTCTTCTGCCAAATCTTTGGCCAACACCAATTTGCCTTTAGGCGTATCAATCAGTTGATACACCACGTCTGCGCCAGCTGAAACGGCTTGGCTCGCAGGCAAAGTCCAAGGCGTAGTTGTCCAGATAACGGCAAACGCTTTGCCTTCGATACTTGCCAAACCGAATGCGGCGGCAAGCGCGGCATTGTCTTTAAATGGATAGGCAACGTCAATCGCAGGCGATACTTTGTCTTTGTATTCCACTTCGGCTTCGGCCAATGAAGAGCCACAGTCCAAGCAGAATTGAACCGGTTTCGCGCCGCGGTAGAGATAGCCGGATTTGTAGATTTCGCCGAGCATACGCACGGTATCGGCTTCGGTTTTGAAATCCATGGTCAGATAAGGATTGTCCCAGTCGCCCAACACGCCCAAACGGATAAAGTCTTTTTTCTGGCGGGCAATCTGTTCGGCGGCATATTCTCGGCACAATTCGCGGAAACGGGCTTTAGGCATGTCTTTGCCGTGCAGCTTTTCTACCATCACTTCGATAGGCAAACCGTGGCAGTCCCAACCCGGTACATAAGGCGCGTCAAAACCGGCTTGGGTTTTGCTGCGGATAATGATGTCTTTGAGAATTTTATTGACGGCATGACCGATGTGGATGTCGCCGTTGGCATACGGAGGACCGTCATGCAGAATGAATTTCGGACGGCCTTTGGCGATTTCGCGCAGTTTTTGGTAGCGTTTTTGCTCGTACCAGCTTTTCAGCCATGCAGGCTCACGCTTGGCAAGATTGCCGCGCATTGGAAACGGGCTCTCGAGCAGGTTTACGGTTTTACTGTAATCGGTCATTTTTTGATCTCTATTGTTGCGGTATTTCGGTTTCAGACGGCCTGATTACTCATTTTGAAAAGAACAGGCCGTCTGAAAAAATTCAAAGGACTTATTGTAGCCCAATTGTCTTGATTTTATAAGCTTCTAGAAGCGTTTCTATGCTTCCCAAACCTTCGCATCTTCTATATCTTGCAAAATTTGGGTTTTCAATGCTTCGATACTCTCAAATTTTTTCTCGTCACGCAGTTTGTGCAGAAAGCGGACGAAGATGCGTTGGCCGTACAAATCGCCGTTGAAATCGAACAGATGGACTTCCAGCTTTTGCGAGCGGTTGTTGCTGACAGTGGGGTTAAAACCAAAGCTGGCAACGCCTCGGCACGTGCCGAATGTGCCGTCTGCCTCAACGACAAATACGCCGCTTAGCGCATAATGATACGGAGGAAGCTGGACATTGGCGGTAGGCGCGTTGATGGTGCGGCCGAGTTTTTGCCCGTGTTTGACCTTGCCACTTAACACGTAATCATGGCCCAACAGTTTTTTGGCATATTCCAACTTGCCGTCTGAAAGGGCTTGGCGGACGGCAGTACTACTGGTGCGGATGTCTTCAACAATAACGGACGGCGTGCGCTCGGTTTGCATATCAGGCTGTTGTGCCAAGAGTTCAAAACAACCTTCACGGCCGGCACCGAAACGGAAATCGTCGCCAATCAGCAGATACCGCGTATTGAGCGTTTGGCGCAAAAGCCGGTCGATAAACGCTTGTGCGCTCATATCGGAGAAAGCTTGGTTAAAACGCAAGACCCAAACGGCATCCACACAGCCGGTTTCACGCAAAAGACGCAATTTGGTACGCAGCGGGCTGATGCGGTAAGGCAGCTTTTTCCCGGCTTTGCGCGCAAAAAATTCTTTGGGCTGAGGCTCAAAAACAACAACGACAACAGGCAGACCGCGCTGGTCTGCCTCTCGTTTGAGTTTTTGTAGAATGTGTTTGTGCCCGAGGTGTACGCCGTCGAAGTTGCCGATGGTTACAGCGGCTCCTTGCGGAAATTTGGGCGCGTGTCGCTGTCCAAGCCAGATGTTCATGGGTGGTGGGTATTGTGTTTGAATAGGCGGCTATTGTAAACGTTATTGCCGTTTCAATAAACCTTAGGCCGTCTGAAACCAATAAATATATGCTTTCAGACGGCCCTAAAGTTTGTTAATACCTTACCACCACCAAGGATAACGGCCAAACGGATAGCCCCAATCATCGTAATAGCGATAGTAGCGGGCTTCGCGCAGCTGTTCTTGGGAAATATAGTTTTGCCATGCCATTTTGTAGCAGGCTTGGAACATCGGATCGGAAACTTTGTCGATATATTTGAGTCGGAAGGCTTTTTGCTCCGCAGTTACAGCACCGGGTTTGCCTTCTTCGTCAAATTTGCGGCGGATCAGCGCGGCAGTTTCCTGATCGCATTGGCCGGCAAGATGTACTTGAAGATCCTGCTCATAGCGTTTCTGCGCTTGGGCGCGTGCGGCTTTTTGCTCGGGCGTGGTGGCGCAGGCGGCCAGCAATGCAACGGCGCCAAACAATAAGGTCAGACGGAGAGGATTCATCGGATGTTTCCTTATACTCATGTATGGCTATTAATGTACGCCTTCATCTTGCAATGGGCAAGTGTGGCAACTTGGGGACACTTTATATTATTTGTTCTTGGCAACAGGCAGTTGCATATAAAATACACCCAGTATAAACACTCGCCCCTATCCTCAAATCAATGAACGACGACAAACGGCCCCACTCTTACCGACAGCGCCACCATAGGCAACACACGCCGCCGTTTTGGCAGGCGGACCGTCCGTACCTGCACGAACACAATATTTCCGATGCCCGTTTCAGACGGCTGGGCTACATCATGGCCTTTCTTGCCGGTGCGATTAATGCCGGCGGTTACTTCGCATTCTCACGTTATACCTCCCACGTTACCGGCTCAATGTCGCTGTTGGCAGATGTTTTGTATCTTCAAGAGTGGAGTGTGGCCATTATTGCCACAATCAGCGTGTTGTGTTTTGTTGCCGGAGCCGCGCATTCGGGCTGGGTGATTTTGTGGACACAGCAAATGCGTTTCCGTGGCAGCTTTGGTTTTTCCATGTGGCTGGAAGCGGTTTATCTGTTGATCTTCGGCTTATTCGGCATTGCCGCGATGGAATGGGATTTTGGCGGATCGGATTTCATCATGCCGTCTTTAGCATTGTTTTTATTGTGCTTTATCATGGGCATGCACAATACCGTCATTACGCTTTTGTCCGGCTCCGCCATCCGCTCTACCCACATGACCGGCACGGCAACCGATTTGGGCATTGAAATTTCACGCGCACTTTATTATTCCAAGCAACATCATCCGCGCCTGCCGCACGTCCGCGTCAACAAACCGAAAATGTGGCTTTTAAGCGGCTTGATGCTGTCGTTTTTACTGGGCGGCATCGTTGGCGTATGGGGTTATCATTTGGTCGGCCATCATTTCGCCCTGCCCGTTTCCGCCGTTTTGTTCATACTAGGCGCAGGCTCGGTGGGATACGATGTCAAAGTCAGATTGAAATGGGCATTTGTCAGCTGGTATCGCCGTAAAAAGGAAAAACGGAAGAAATCGTAAAGAAACTTACTTTTCATCTGACTACAAAACGGCCAAACGGTCAGAAAAATGCAGAAATGTTTCAGTATTATGTTAACTGACAAATATTTGCGTAATATCGGGTTAAACCCATTCTTTTGCGTTTCGGATATTCGGTATCATTAATTCGTAATGACCCACGCGGTTTTTATTCATTTTTTTCAGACGGCCTGAGCCGTCATCTAAAAAGAGGATACGACATGAAATTCTTGAAACCCCTGACCGTTATTGCTACTGCCATTCCTTTGGCACTTACCGGCTGTGTGACCGATCCTGCTACCGGTCAACAATCCGCCAGCAAAACCGCTATGTACGGCTTGGGCGGTGCAGCTGTTTGCGGCATCGTTGGTGCGCTGACCCACGGCGGTAAAGGCGCGCGCAACTCCGCATTGGCTTGTGGTGCAGTAGGTGCCGGTATCGGCGGTTACATGGACTACCAAGAGAAAAAACTGCGTCAAAGCCTGGCCAACACCAACATCGAAGTTGAACGTCAAGGCAACCAAATCAAACTGGTTATGCCTGAAAACGTAACCTTCGCTACCGGCAGCGCTGCCCTGAGCGGCCATGCTCAAAGTGTCTTGTCTGCCGCTGCGCAAACTTTGGTTCAATATCCTGACACGACTTTGACCATCAACGGCCACACCGACAACACCGGTAACGACGCCATCAACGAGCCATTGTCTCGCAACCGCGCCGAATCCGTTGCCACCTTCCTGCAATCCCGTGGCGTAAGCAGCACCCGTTTGAGCACTTTCGGTTACGGCTCCCGTCAACCCATCGCCTCCAACGCTACTGTTGAAGGCCGCGCACAAAACCGCCGCGTTGAAATCTTGATCAACCCTGACCAACGCGCCATTGACGCCGCTAAAAAACAAATGTAATCCGACATCTGTCTGATTCCCATACTTAAGGCCGTCTGAAATTTCAGACGGCCTTTTTCTTTGTAGATTTTGTTTGCAATTTCTCCTCCTCAATTCAATCCATCATAAAATTTATTCCTTTATTAACAAGACTTTTCAATTTTTCCTTCAAAAAAACTGTATTAATACTCTAATTTTTACACTAACTTAGAGTATAATTCCTAAAATTTTAAAAACACGCCTCATGCCGTCTGAAAAACGGTGGCGAAAAACACACTTATTTATATACACATCAGTCCGTTATCCAATCCATTTCATAGGATTTCAGACGGCGCCATCCAGAATCTATGAAGGAGCATTCATGCAAAACAACTTTGACCCATTGATTATCCGTGGCAAATCACTGATTCCCGTCGTACAAGGCGGTATGGGTGTAGGCGTTTCCGCATCAAAACTCTCCAGCGCGGTTGCACGCGAAAACGGCGTAGGTACCATCGCCAGCGTCGATTTGCGCCACTTGCACGAAGATTTGCTGGCCGAATCAAAAATCGATTCCAGCGAAGAAAAATACACCCGCCTCAACTGCATCGCGCTTGACCGTGAAATCAAAAAAGCCAAAGCCGATTCAGAAGGCAAAGGCATGATTGCCGTCAACGTCATGAAAGCCGTCAAAGACCATGCCGCCTACGTTCGTCAGGCCTGCGAATCTGGTGCAGACGCGATTGTGATGGGTGCAGGTTTGCCTTTGGATCTGCCGGAAATGGCAGAGGGCTACCACAAAGATGTCGCCCTTTTCCCTATTTTGTCCGAATCACGCGGTATCAACATCGTTTTGAAACGTTGGATGAAAAAAGGCATCTTGCCCGATGCCATCGTTATCGAACACCCAGCCCACGCAGCCGGCCACTTGGGCGCTGCAACCGTTGACGGCGTGAACGATGCCAAATTCGAGTTCAAACGCGTTATTGAAGAAACGTTTGAAGTATTCAAAAACTTGGGCTTGGAAAGCGAAAAAATCCCGTTGGTACTCGCCGGCGGCATGGCAAACTTTGAAAAAGTCAAAACAGCCTTGAAAAACTGGGGCGCGTCCGCCGTTCAAATCGGTACCGCGTTTGCCGTGACCGAAGAAGGCGATGCCCACATCAACTTCAAGAAAACGCTGGCCGGTGCGGAAACCGAAAAAGTGGTTGAATTCATGTCTGTTGCCGGCTTGCCTGCTCGCGGCGTGCGCACCAAATTCCTCGACAACTACATCAAACGCGAGGCCAAATTGCAAGCCAATGCCAAAAACGATCCGCGCCGCTGCACCCAAGGACTGAACTGCCTGACCAGCTGCGGTTTGCGTGACGGTTTAGCCAAAGCCGGTCAATTCTGTATCGACATCCAACTTTCAGCCGCATTCCGCGGTGAAGTCGATAAAGGCCTGTTTTTCCGCGGTAAAGACCCGTTGCCGTTTGGCAATGCCATCCGTACGGTTCAAGAAACCATTCATTATCTCTTGAACGGTTCCCTGCCCGCCGTCCCTGCCAAATAAACGCATCAACACTCAAAAGGCCGTCTGAAAAACATTTAAACCCTGTTTT